>JBIIQL010000071.1:0-10038 GCA_044342095.1 Pirellulales bacterium | reverse complement strand
GCAAGGATGTCCTCGAAGCCGAGCGGCAGGCGCGGATCGAGGCGGCCAAGAAGGCTCTCGTCGACGGCACCGCCGCTTACGAACCGCGCCGCCTCGAACTCGAACGGCAACGGGCCGACCGGCTCGATGCCGCCGTGGCGGCGATCGAAGGCTATCGGGCCAATCCCTGGGCCGCGCTCGAGCGGACGGAGCGCGAGGCTGCCGAGTCGGCGGCGTGGCAAGTGCTCGTGCCGACGAGCCTGGCCTCGCGGGCCGGGGCGACGCTCACGGCGCAGCCAGACGGCTCGATCCTCGTCGCCGGCACGCTTGCCGATGACACGACGACCCTCACGTTCCCCCTCCCCGCCGGCACCTACACCGGGGTGCGGCTCGAGGTGATTCCCGATCCGAGCCTTCCCGGCGCGGGGTCAGGCCGGGCCGACGACGGCAACTTCGTTCTCACCGAGATTCTTGGCGACATCGCGCCGGCGGCCCGCCCCACGGAGAAGGCGCCACTCGACTTCAGCCGGGCGGTCGCCGATTTCGCGCAGGCAAACCTCGGCGTGGAACTGGCGATCGACAAGAATCCGACCAATCCCGGCCAGGGCTGGGCGGTCCATCCGCGGATGCAAGAGCCGCATTGGGCGGTGCTGGAGTTCCGCGAGCCCCGCGTGCTCTCGGAGCCGGCCGTGCTGACGATCGTCCTCGAGCAGCGCTTCCAGGGGGCGAAGTGGAATCTCGGCCGCTTCCGCCTCTCGGCGACCGGCTCGAAGGGGCCGCTCCCCCTCGGGCCCCTGGCCCGCGTGGCCGAAATCGCCGGTAAGCCGCGGGCACAGCGTAGCCCCGAGGAGCATGCTGAGCTCGCCGCCATCATCGATCGCACCGATGGAGTCGGCCAGAAACTGCGGGCCGAGCTCGTCGAAGCCCAAAAGCCCCTTCCCCCCGATCCGGGGCTCGTTGCCCTTGCGGCGGCGATCGGCGTCGCCGAAACCGCCGTTCCCGACGATCCGGCGATGCTCCGCCTGCGGGCCGACGCCGCGGCGAGTGCCAACCAGATCGCCAACCGGCGGCTGACCACGATCCAGGACCTCGCCTGGGCCCTCATCAACAGCCCGGCGTTCTTCTTCAACCACTGATCTCAACCATCGATCCATTTCCGGCCGATCCCTGGAGGGAGAGGCTTCGCACGACCCCGACCGCCCGGTGGCCCCGGTATCCGCGGGCCCACCCCACGCAGGAGACATGAAATGCTCGTCATCCCCGGCCGTTCCGGCAGAGACCTCTGCGACTCCTCCCTCGGCGTCAGTCGCCGGGCGATCCTCCGCGCCGGGGCGAGCGGGCTGTTTGGCATTTCGCTCCCCAACCTCCTCCGGCTCCAGGCCCGCGGCAACGAATCGACGGCGAGCGCCGCCCGGACGACGGCGCCGGGCTGGGGGAAGGCAAAGAGCATCGTGATGGTCTATCTCCAGGGAGGCCCGAGCCATCTCGACCTTTGGGATCCCAAGGAGAACGTTCCCGACAACGTCCGCAGTGTCTTCAAGAACATTCCCACGAAGCTCCCCGGCATCCAGTTCACCGAAAACCTGCCGCTGCTGGCTGACTGCAACGACCGCTTCACGATGATCCGCTCGATGGGCTACACGCCCAACGGCCTCTTCAACCACACCGCCGCCATCTATCAGATGATGACCGGCTACACGACCGACAAGGTGAGTCCGTCGGGGCAACTCGAGCCGCCGAACGCCAAGGACTTCCCCAACTTCGGGTCCAACATCGTCCGCCTCAAGCCCCCGACCGAGCCGATGCTGCCGTTCGTCATGCTGCCGCGTCCGCTCCAGGAGAGCAATGTCGTCGGCAAGGGGGGAACGGCCGGCTTCCTCGGCCGCGACTTCGACCCCTACACGCTGTTTCCCGACGGCGACGACATGGACATGGAGAAGATGAGTCGGATCCGCATCGACGACCTCCAACTCCGTGCCGACGTCTTCGCCAAGCGGCTCGAGCGGCGGGCCCGCCTGCGGACGCTCATCGATCAGTCGATGCCGGAGATCGACAAGGCCGTCGCCGACTACAAGCTCGACGAATACTACGAGCGGGCCCTCAACCTCGTGATCTCGGGGCGGGCCCGTGAGGCTTTCGCGCTCGACAAGGAACCGGTCGAGGTGCGCGACCGCTACGGTCGCAACACCTTCGGCCAGAGCCTTCTCCTCGCCCGCCGGCTCGTCGAGGCCGGCACCCGGGTCGTCGAGGTGGTGTGGCCGAAGGTGGCCAACTCCGACAACCACTCCTGGGATCACCACACCGATCTCTCGAAGCGGATGAAGACTCAGTCGGCTCCGCTGCTCGATCGCGGCCTGGCCACGTTCATCACCGACATGGACGACCGCGGCCTCCTCGAAGACACGCTCGTCGTCGCGGTGGGAGAGTTCGGCAGGTCGCCGCAGCGGGGCGTGAGCACTTCCGGCAACGGCAACTCCGACGACGGTCGCGACCACTGGCCCTACTGCTTCACCTCGGTCGTGGCCGGTGCCGGCATCCGCCGCGGCCATGTCCACGGGAAGAGCGACGCGACCGCATCGGCACCGCTCGAGAGTCCCGTCCACCCGATGGAACTGCTGGCGACGATCTACCACGCCTGCGGCATCGATCCGGAGACGATCGTCTACAACCACCTCAATCAGCCGCGCGAACTGGTCAAGGCGCAGGCCGTCACGGCGCTGTTCGGCTGAGGTGGGCGGTTCTTCAAAAAAGGGCCCGAAGACGGGCGGCAGGTCATGGCCTGCCGGTGCCGCCGCGTGCCGGTCTCATCGAGCCTCGGCAGGCCCGGCGGTCGCTCCCCATCGTCCGCCCTGCTCGGCCGCCGCTTGCCGATGGGGCATTCGATTATCTATCCTTGCACCCGCTCGAAAGCCTCCGATCAGGATTCGCTGGCGAGCCTCTTCGAGGGAGTCTTCATGAACGTCTCCGGTGCCAACACGCTTCAGGTCAACGAATTCTCGATCGCGCTCGATGGCGAGCCGATCAACACGATCCTTTCCTGTGACATGTTCGAATACCTGACGGCCGAAGGCGATGCGGACAAGCCCTTCGTGACCTTGTTCAAGCAGGTTGAGGACAGTCGCGACAGCGTCTTCAACCGCTGGCTCGTGGAGACGCTCGCCAGCCGGGATCCCTCGAGTCGTCCCCGTCGCACCATCGTCGTGACGGCTGTCAACGACGACCGCCCGATTCGCCGCTGGACGCTCACTGGAACATGGATCGCGGCGATCGCTCAGGGCAGCCTCGATTCGACCAGCCACGATTTCGCCGTCGAGCGCGTCAAGCTGGGGTACGAAAAGATCGCCTGCGAACTGCTCAGCTGAGCTGGCGTACGGGGCGACGAACCGGTGCCGTCGCAGTGACGGTCTGCGGTTCGCCGTCGACGACGCCATGTGCCGGGCACGGGGGCGATCGCGAGTGTCCCGCTTTCCATCACATCGAGGCTTTTCGCCCCGGAAGTACGGTTCCATCCGTTTGGGGGCCCAAGTGGCTCCGCAAGTCGGCACAAGGTGTGACTAGACAGCCCACGAAAGAATGAGCGATGTCGAAGAAAACCGCGGTCTCGGCAGGACCGGCCCTCCTCGAGAATCTGAAAACGCTCGGAAAGATGCAGCGCGGCGACATGCTCACCGTGGCCGGGGCCAACGGCCGTTTCGAACGCAAGACGAACTGGCTCACGCAGCGTCACAACACCGACAGGACGCACGATATCACACTCTTCGACCAGATCGACGAGGTGCTCGCCTCGGCGGAGGAAGCAACCGCCGATGACCCCGGAGACAACCAGCAGGTCGAGGAACTCCGGTCGAACTACATCAAGGCCGTTCGCGGACTCGACACGCTCCTTCAGAATTACCGTTCGAAGGGGAGCAAGGAGATGGACCTGATCGATCGCCTCACGGTCGTCCTCGTCGACCATGCCAAACACATCGAAGAGGCAACCGCGCAAGCCGTTCAGGACGTGGACGGTCTGAAAAAAACCGCCTGGCGGTCGATCAAGTACGTCAACGACTGCCGCATCCGCTCGACCAACAACATGTTCGGCGTTTCCTACTTCGGTCAGGAGATCGACCAGTACATCATGAGGCTCCTCGTCCGTGGATTTTCGGGAAACGAGTTTCCGGGGAGCGGCCGGACAGTCGGGAAAGACCTGAAGACCCTGATCGCAGTACTCATCAGGCAACCAATCAGCCGCCGGGAGAAGCAGCGATTGCTCGCAGCCACACTCCAAGAATGGTTTGGGGACGATCGTCAACCACCCGTTCATCTCCAGCGGATCGTGAAGCACAACTACGACCAAAAACTTGGCCGCGTACGTGGTGTGGAATATGGGTTCGAGGATAAGCATCGCGCAGTCACACGGGTTGCTGTACTGGAAAAATGGCGGTTCAAGTCCGTGCGGCGTGCGATACGGAACCGATTCGGGAATTGCGGTGAAAAAGCAGACGTCGCTGCCACACACCTCGTCGAGAGCACCAAGGGCAAGATCGGAATCTGCATCGTCTCTGGCAAAGGGTACGACCATACGTGGGTGCTGATCAGCAGGTCGCGGGATGAACTGGTTCAAGGTTGCATGCTGTTGGCCAAGGGCAGAGCCAATGGCAAGAAGTCCTTGCCACGCGATACAGTCGTCGTCGATGGGTGGACGCACGACGTGTGGAAACTCCGAGACTGGTACAACATGGACTCCGTCCCCAACCCCAGGCAAGTCAAAGTCCGCGCCAGCATTCGCAGGGAGATTGCGAACAATGGATTAACCCTCATTGCTGATGTCAAATGGCCTCCACATGCCGACAGTGGCTATTTCCGCCTACGCTACGCTCATCTTGCGAAGCTCGATCCCGCTCTCCTCGGTCCGCAATTTACCTGGCAGCTTTATCATTCCGCGGCGAGCAAACTCAAGGCGTGCGCAGCCCAACTGTCTCAGATCCTGAGTCCTGCAATCGTGGGGCAGTGCCTGCTCGAACAGGACATCGACAAGATCGAGGAGCATCTTTCTGGCGGCCTGCAGGCAACGACTCGTATTCGTTCTCAGCTCAAATCTCATCGATCGATCCGCTCGTCCGAAATCTCGGCTTTCAGTCACCAATCGTCGTCGTATCGCGTTTCGTTGGGCGGAGGCAGGTCGAGTTCGCACTTCGCCCATTCGTCGACCCGCTGATCCTCGTGCCGGATCCCCTGCCACTCGGGGACGGTCGGGTGTGGCTCCACGGTCGACCATCCGCCGGGATCGCGTTTCCGCCGCGCGGTTGCGGAAGCCACCGCTGAGGTCATGCTCCGTCGTCCGAGCCCGCGCCGATCATGCTGTCGTTGTTGTCGCTGAGGACGTTCTCGACGGCCTCCTCGAAGATCTTTTTTTCGAGTGCGTCGCGACAGTATTGCAGCGAGAGACGGCGGACGTCGAAGGCGGACCGGCGTGCCTCGTCGCCGGCCGGCAGTCTCGAGGGTCTTTCGTCGCGGTCTGCGCGGTTGTATTGAGCACCTCCGGCATCGAAGCGCCCCCGAAGTGAACTGGGCCCGGCGTTGACCCCTGTGCCTTCTCTTTCTCTGTCAACGCCTCGACGGGGATCGCAGCCTGCTCTCTCCGCCTCTCGATCGTCACCATGTGGACGAGGGGATGCGCCTCGGCGTCGGCGAATCGAACCCCTTTTCGCTCCCTGATGAGGCCGGTCGCCTCCGCCATGGGGAGGATGCCCATGTTGGGGAGCTGCTTCCGGAAGGCTACCTTGTCCCGCGCCTCGAGCACGGCGAACTCGCTCGAGTCCCCGTCCCACGCCGGCTTCGTCTGCGGCCGGTCGGTCTGTTTCATCTGCGGCTCCTTGCGCTCGACGAAGACCTTCACGGGCTCGTTGTATTGTTCGTGACGCGGTAGATGCCTTCCGTGCCGCCCATGGCCGCTTTGGGGGCTTGGTTGAGTTCCGATGGAATGCCGCCGGATCTTTTGGGCAACACGTGGAACGGATCGGCCTCCAGCCGTCGGTGATGGTGGTCCCAGTAGGCGGCGGCCCACGGATGGCTGGACGGCGGCGGCGGCCCGTTCAGGAAGGCGGTGGTCGGGCCGGCGACGCCAGTGCCGCCCGCGGCGTTGAGCGCAGCGGCCGCGCGTGTCACCGCCCGGCCGACGACTGCCTGAACCGGGTGATACTGATAGATTTCCTCACTCTCGATCTTCTTGGCCACAGGCACGCAGACGTCGACGAGGTTGCCCAGGGCCTCCTTGGCCCCGTAGGCCCCGTGCAGGCGTTCGAGGCCGACGCGAGCTCCGGCGAGGAGATTGTGAAAGCCGGATACCCTCTCCACCTCGAGCCGCATTCGATCGTTGGAATCGAGATCGCTCAGCGGGTTGTCCAACAGATCCTGGAGAAGTTTCTGTCGAGCATGGCGGTAGGCCCTCGTGCGGTGGACTGCTTTCGTGCCAAGTCCCACGCATGCTGTTCGGACTTGTCATTCGGCGCTTCAAAACCGGCCATGCATCGGCGCTTGAAAACCGGCCACCAGGTGGGGGGTACTGGGTGGAAGAATCCTCTTCTTCGGACCTGCGTGCAAGGGGTTTCGATTCAGTTCGTCCCGTCTGTGCCGGTCTTCCGGTCAGCGGCGGCATCGCCGCCGCGTAATCGCCGTGCTTTCCCGGTCGGCGCGCTGGCCGGTTTTGGCCCCGCTTCGGCGTCGCCGTCGGCTGGCCGGTTGTGCATCCGGTAGCTCCTCCCCTGGATGGAGATGATCTCGGCGTGGTGGAGGAAGCGGTCGAGGATCGCCGAGGCACTCGGCACATCCCCAAGAAGCTTGCCCCAGTCCTCGATCGGCCTGTTGCTCGTCATGATCGTGCTGCGGGTTTGATGGCGGCGAAGGACGATCTCGAAGAGGTATTCGCCGCTGCGCTTGGGGAGCTGCTTCATCCCCATGTCGTCGATGATCAGCAGATCGGGCTTGAGGTAATCGGCCAGCACGGTGTCGTCTTGGTTCATCGCCTCCGAATGGAGGAAGTCGCGGACGACGTCGAAGATCGAGCGGTAGTAGACCGACTTCCCCTGCTTGATGGCGTTGTAGCCGATGGCCTGGGCGATGTGCGTCTTCCCCGTGCCGGGCGGCCCGACGATGAGCACGTCGCGGCTCTGATCGAGAAACTGACACGTGGCCAGCTCGAAGATCTGCTTGCGCGGAAGCGACGTGTTGAAGTCCCATTCAAAGTGATCGAGGGGCTTGAGATCGAGGAAGCGGGCGTTCTTGGTCCGCCGTTCGAGCTGCCGCTGGTTTCGGACAGCGAGCTCGTCTTGGAGGATCAGCTCCAGGAATTCGATGTGGCTGAGCCGACCGGCCTGTGCCTCCTGGAGCCGGACCTCGAGCGACTGGGCCAGCCCCGAGAGCCGCAGCTGCCGGAGGATCGACCGGAGATGATCACGCATGGGAAGGAAGCTCCTGGGATGAAACAGCACGACGTCACGATGACGGTTCGATGAAGATCGTCGGACGGTCCTGACGACGCTCCGCCGCCCGCGCGATGATCGCCGCGTAGTCGCTGAGCGGACGGATGAGCGGATGTTCGTCGAGAAAATCGAGTGCCTGCTGCTTCTCGGTACGCCGGCCGATCAGTTGCCGCACCGTCCGCAGCCGATAGCACTGGTACGACAGCGCCGTTCCGCAGGCGTCTTCAAGCTGCGCACAGGTGTGCTTGCGCGTCAGCGACAGAAGCCCCTGCACGACCCGATGACCCTCGATTCCTCGGGCTAAAACCACCGCCTGGGCCCAGTCATGGCATTGCGGGCCGATCGACTTCACCTTCCCGAGCAGATAAGCGATGCCCCGCTCGAGGCCGTTGATCTTCGTCGGATGGATATGGTGCTGCGACGTGCTGAAGCGGCCATGCACCTGCTGGGCATGGATCGCGATCTCCTTCATCCGCTGACAGAAGACGCGCACCACGCGGCCATTCCACCGCACCCACACGTCGCGACCGAGGTATTCCGGCGGCACCGAGTAGAAGGCCCGCTCCACCTCGACATGCCCGTCGCGACTGACCTTGCGCTTCGCCTCACGGAAGTTCTCGAAGCGCACCGCAGGAAGTGGCAGCAGCGCCTGGCGCTCCGACTCGTTGAAGACTGTCAGTACCTGCCGCTTCGTCGTCCCGTGGATCCGCTGGTCTGCTACCCGCTCCTCCCACCCTCGAAGGAAGTCGTTCTGCTCGGTGAGTGTCTTGAAGACGCGCCCCTGGAGGGCGTTGGACTGCACGTAGGCCACGCCCCGCTCCGTCTTTCCCTTGTGTCGTGGCGTCCTCGGTCGTGTCGGCAGCACCACCGTCCCGTAATGACGGCAGAAGTCGGCAAGTTTCGGATTGATCTCCGGATCGAACCAGTCCGCCTGCAGTACCGCCGCCTTCAGGTTGTCGACCACGATCGTCCGTGGCACACCACCGAAGTGCTCGAAGGCGTTCTCGAGGCACTGCAGGAAGCAGTCGGTCGACTGATGGAAAACCGACTCGCTGTAGCCTTTGCGCGAGTGGGATAGCACCACTCGCAGCACGTGCGTCCGCCGGCGTTTCCCATCAGGGCCGACCACCGCTGCGCCGGTGCCGAAGTCGATCTGCGCCTCGTGTCCGGCCGCGCACTCCATCCGCCGGAAGGGGACCGGCAGCGTCGCCCCCTGCTTCCGCAGCAGGCGTCGCACGCTGTCGTAGCTCACGCTCCCGGCCCCAGGAAACTCGGACTGCAGATCCTGGTGGATCCGCTTCGCCGTCAGACCCCGGGCGTGCTGCTCCAGAAGCCACGAAAGCCACGGACTCGCTCCGCTCGCCCGGGCCACCGGGAGAGTCCCGGTCGGCGCGCCAAAACCGGCCACCTCATCCGAGCCGGCCGGGGAAATCGGCGCATTGGCCGGTTTTGAATCCCCCTCACGCCCAAGCCGAACGTGACGAGCCACCGTCTCTCGATGGATCCCAAGTCGTCGCGCGATCGCGCGGCAGGACAGTCCTGCCGATCGCAACGAATGAATCGCCTCGATAATCGCCATCTTCAACACATTCGCCATCACAGGACTCCTCCGGCGGAAGTGCCGTTGGATGTCCTGTAGGTCGAATTGCTCCGGGAAGATGGCCGCTCATCACGCGCCGATCACTGGCCGGTTTTGAGCGCCGACTGACAGACTTGCGTAGCAGCTCGCTCTCGATGAGGGAATCGTCCGGATCGAAGATCACCAACTGCGTCCGATAGAGGACGGCGCGCACGTCGGCCGCAAGAAACTCGAAGGAATCGTCCTCGGTGCGGGCCAAAGCGATCGATCCGACCTCGAGGAGGGAACCAAAGGTCCGCAGCTCGAGTTTCTTCTTGTGGGTGAGTTGCGCGAGCGTGCCGAGATTCCGCTCGAGAACGAGGAGATTCCAGGGGCCCAGGGGCTTGTCTCTCCAGAGCTTGTAACAAGAGCCCCTCGAGCCGACCGTCGAACCGAGGCTGAGATCCGCAAAATCTTCCCGTCGCAGACGGTCGCCAGTGCGGCGACCTCTTTGACACGCTCCCTCGTATGTTGACTGCGGCCGGACTAGCCCATGGCATCCGTGTCCGTCGCCCTCGAACCACCCCCAACACCTTCGCCCGCGCGATGGCATCGACGCCCCGCTCACCCCCGTTCCGGGGCTTGATCACGGATCACGCGGAGCCGTCCGTGCTGCCTTTGGACAGGGCAGATCGTACCCGTTCGACGACCGCCGGCAGGGAGCCGAGCATTTCCCCCCGGCTGACGACGAGGTCGGCCCCCGCTTCACCGGCCTCCGCGAGCCGATCGACGGCCACATGGGGGCCAAAGGCGATGATCGCGGCCCGCTCGGCGCCGGCGGTCATTTGGGTGTCGCGGAAGCCCTTGGCCCGCTCGAGGAGCGCCGTGGCCGACTGACCATTCACTTGGAGATCGACGACGATCACCGCGAACGGCCCGCCCCGCGGCGTCCCCCCGGCGGGGCCGAGCGTCTCGACCGTCGCCGGGATTGCCGCGGCGACCCCGGCGATCCGGCTCGACACCATCAAGTCGGGGCTG
>JBIIQL010000568.1:0-2860 GCA_044342095.1 Pirellulales bacterium | reverse complement strand
GCGGCTTCGGTTGCCGAAAGGCTCGCCCCGGAATCGGTCGCGAGCGAGGGATCCTTCGCCCGAGCGACATTCCCCACGGCGGAGAGCCCGATGGCGAAGCCGAGCGACGAGACGATGAGCGACCGATGGAGCCAAGGGGTGCGCGGTGCACGCATGGGAGAATCTCCTGGAGGGGGGAAGGACCGGCAGAACCGTCACCAGCAGGGGCGCAGGTATGAAAGGCCTGCGGCGAAGCTGTCAACTTTCAGCCCTGTCCCCGTGTCACCCGTCATTCCCCCAGTTTGCCCTGTCTCTCTGCCGACGGCCCGATCACGGCGGTTCGAGCGCTTCAGGGGAGCGCCGCAGCCGCCTCGCGGAGGAGCCCGACACACGCCTCCACCATGAGCTCACCGGCGCCGGGGGCGACGGTCGTGTTCGTCGTCTCGTAGCCGCCGCCGACCGCCGCGGCGCGCGTCGGCACGTAGATCGTCTCGCCGTGATTGGCGAGTTCGACGACGAGCGTCGTGCGGAAAGGGCTCGCATTCTTGATCGCCAGGCCATGCTCCACGAATGACTCGCCGGGGAAGGCCACCACCGCCACGTCGCGGCCGAGCGTGATCACCTGAACGCCGAGCGGCATCGTGTCGCCGGAGCCGGCGAGCTTCTTCGTGAGCCCCCAGCCGAGCCACTCGATCGCCTCGTCCTGATCGATGTCATGGCGGAGGTTGTCGATGATCAGCCGGCGGTAGGCATCGACATGGGCGAGGAACTCGGGCTTCGCGCCCGCCTTGATCTCTCCGAGGAGCTTCTTGGCGGCGGCGACCTGCTCCGAGGTGGCGTCGAGAAGCGGCACGTCGACCGTGGCTGTGCGAACCTGCAGGCGCGGCGACTCTACCGGCTGGAGTGCCGGCAGGCCGGCCACGATCGAGCGACCGATCGAGGAGCCGATGAAGTCCGTCTTGTTCGCTTCGGTCTTCGTCGGATCGACGTGGTTGATGTTGCCACAACAGCCGTTGCCGAAGAGCGAGACGACGCTCCCGCCGAGGGTGTCGCGGATCTCCCGCTCGATGAAGAAGGGGAAATCGGCGCTGTATTCGGTGCCACCGACGGTGTCGAGGTGGAGTGCGAAGGAGGAGAGGAGCCCGCGTGGCTTCCCGCCGGCATCGTCGAAGCGGACGACCCCGATCTCGGGATCGATCGGCCCTGCGGGGCGGAGCGCTCCCGGGGTGTCGACCTTGGCCCAGGTGCGCACCGAGCCATTGTTCATAAGGAAACGGCGGTTGAACGAGACGGGGGTCGCTTGAAGGGAGTTCCCGGCCGTCACCGTCACCTCGTTTGCCGCCGCATCGGCCCGCTTCACCGCCGACACGATGCCGTCGACGAGCCGCGGCACGTACGGCTCACGGCCGGCCGCTTCACCGGTGGGCTTTCTCCCGGTGACGAACTGGAAGAGTTCCTTCGTGTAATCGGGACCGGTATGGGTGTGGGTGGCGGCGAGCATGACATGGCTGCCGGGGATCCCCGTCTCGCGCTCGACGCGCTCGCGGACCACATCGGTGAGGTCGGAGGCGATGACGATCAGATCGCAGCAGACGATCGCTGCCGCGGACTCCCCCTGACGGAGCACGAGCGCCTTGGCGTGGAGCGGATCCTTCGTGCCGGTGGAGAGCCGTTCGAAGTAGTAGCCACTCATCGGATACGGCCCGGCGGGAGTGATGTCGGCCGTGGCCATGCCAGCCCGCAGCGACTCCTCGGCGGCGGCCCCACCAGTCAGAAGCGACGATGCCGAAGCCAGACAGGACACGATCACCGACAGCAGCAGTCCCCGCATCCCGACACCATCCACGCGACGGCAAGCCATGGCTCTTCTCCTGTTTTGGATTCCGCGTCCCAAGCGCGGCGGTCTGCCGCGAGAAACAACTGCCCGTTCAGCCCCGTGTTCCGAAGTCATGGCCCTCGAGCACGGGGACGAGATCGCCGACAAACACGACCTTACCCGGTTGAGCCGGCGGCACCGACGCCGCCTCCTCGACCCGCGGCGGACCGGCGGCGAAGTTCCGCGCGATTTCGTCTCCGGTGAGGGCTCTTGCATAGAGGGCGACCAGCCCGATCTCGCCTCGCCAGGGACGGTCACCGCTGACTTCGTTCCCGACGATGAGCCGGCAGTCGTCGGGCCAGCGGTTCATGTCGCCGGCGACGGTGTTCGTGGCCACTTCCTTGCCGTCGAGAGTGAGGCGGACGACGCCGTCGGGTGTCCGCGTGGCGACGAGGTGCGTCTGACGATGGATGGCGGTGCCGTCCGGGGTCGGGGTGGCGGGGGTGCCGTTGTCGTTGGTGGTGCTCGTTCGGAGGCGGAGTTCGTAGCGCCCCTTCTCCTGAACGAGCGAGAGGCTGCGTTTGCTCCTGTCGAGCGCGAGGCTGACGATCCGGGCCGGGCCGGTCTGCTCCGCGTCGGCAGGGGTGATCCAGACTTCGAGCGTGAATTGCTGCGCCTGGCGGAGGGCTTGGGTGAGGCGAATGGCCGGGCCGTCGGAGGCGATCACGACCGGGGGATCGAGCCGCATCCGGCCGGCTTGGAATCGGACCCCCTGCGGCTTGTCGATCCGCAGATCGATCCTATCGCCGACACCGGCCCGGTCGGGGATCACCCCGTTCACGAGCGCCTCGAAGGTGTAGAGCGTCTGGAGACCGTCGACGACCCGCTCGGGTGTCTCGGCCCGGGCCTGGGAAAAGCCGATCGACACGAGCAGGCCCCCGACCACGACCGCCCGGATCACGCCATCAAGCCGGATCAGGCTGCCTCGGAGGACGCGGCGAGGCGACGGCGGAAAAGGAAGAGCAGGCATGGCAGTGACGTGGAAAGAAGCGATCCAACCCCGCT
>JBIIQL010000567.1:0-2864 GCA_044342095.1 Pirellulales bacterium | reverse complement strand
TTCGGCTACACGCTCGGCCACCGCGATCCGATGGGACGCCTCGTGCCGATCCGTCCGCTCCACCGCGGCCACCACCCGATCATGGCCGACGCGCCCGACGAGAGTTGCGAACGGAGTGGCAACCATCCCCAGGGCATCCATCACATCCTCTTCGAGGACGGTCGAGTAAAGGCCGTGTCCGAGGACGATCTCCACGACGACGATCACCTCTTCCGCAACCATGACGGCCAGACGGCCGCCGGCAAGGATGCCGAGGACGCCGTCATTGGCGACTCCCACCACCAGCCCTGATGAGCCCAGATGGGCCGGTCGGGTAGAGTTGGGCCGGCGGTTCTGGTTGGCCCAACGCGTCCGGCGTTTCTCTCAGCCGACGAACCAGGTGGCGATCCAGTAGAGGCCACCGGAGAGGGTCATAGCCACCGGGAGCGTGAGCACCCAGGCCAGCGCGATTTCTTTGACCGTCTCGGCCTGGATGCCCGACTTGTTCGCCCACATCGTCCCGGCGATCCCGGAAGAGAGCACGTGCGTCGTGCTCACCGGCATGCCGAGGTTGTCGGCCATGGCGATCGTGGAGGCGGCCACGAGTTCCGCCGCGCCCCCCTGGGCGTAGGTGAGGTGGTCCTTGCCGATCTTCTCGCCGACGGTAACGACGATCCGCTCCCAGCCGAACATCGTTCCCAGTCCAAGGCACAGCGCCACCCCCCACTTCACCCATTCGGGGACATACTCGACCGGCTTGGCGAGCTTGCCGGCGAGGCCCTTGAGAATCTTCCGCCGGTCTTCCGTGATCTGGTCGCCGAACTGCCGGACGAGTGTCCGCACCGAGGCCCCGAGTTCGACAAGCTGCGTCCGCAAATGCCAGCGATCGTCGCTCGAGAGATCCTTGAAATCGCTGCGGCCGTCGAGGGTGGCGATGATCGACGTGGCCAGCGGAACCGGATCGAGGGTGGCGAGGACGACGTCGCTTTGCGGATAGGGATCGAGGAGGTCGTCGAGGGACGAGTACTCGAGGGAGGCTTCGGCAGCGGAGACGATGTCGGAACGGGAGATCCGCTCCACTCTCGCGTTGGCGAGATGCTGCTCCCGGAGCGATGTCATGAGGAGCCGGAGGTCGGGCTTCTCGAGCTCCGCCTTGAGTTCTTTCGCCGCCACGACGGTGGCCTGGAGATCGCCCCGGTCGGCATCGAGGTTGATCGCGTAGGTCGCCGGCACGATGCCGATGAGGACGAGCATGATCAGCCCCATCCCCTTCTGGCCGTCGTTGGAGCCGTGGGCGAAGCTCACGGCGGTGCAGGTGCTGATGAGGAGGGCACGGATCCAGCCCGGCGGAGGCTTGTCGCCATCGGGCGGCTGATAGAGCTCCTTGGCGGGGATGAGGGCCTTGCAGAGAAGGAGGAGGCCGGCGGCGAGGGCGAAGCCGATCAGCGGCGAGAGGATCAACGCGATCCCCACCTCGCTCGCCTTGTGCCAGTTGATCCCCTTGGCGAGCGAGCCGTTTTCGAGGAACGAGTTCATCATCCCCACCCCCATGATCGAGCCGATCAGCGAGTGCGAGCTCGAGGCGGGGAGCCCGCGGTACCAAGTGGCGAAGTTCCAGATGATCGCCGCCCCCAGCAGCGAGAGCACCATCGCCAGGCCGCGGCCTGTCTTGATGTTGACGAGGAGATCAACCGGAAGGAGATGGACGATGCTGAAGGCGACGCCGATCCCGCCGGCATGGACGCCGATGAAGTTCCAGAGGCCCGACCAGACGACCGCCCAAGTCGGCTTCATCGACTTGGTGTAGATGACCGTGGCAACCGCGTTGGCCGTATCGTGGAAGCCGTTGATGCACTCGAAGCCGAACGCGATGGCCAGCGCGATCAGAAGGAGGACCAGTTGGCCGCTGCCGAGCGTCGAGAAGGCGTCGAGCAGTTCCATCGTTGGGCCTCGTCAGAGGGACAAGGGCGGTGCCCGGAGGGCGCCGCGCCTTGCCGGCCCGACGCCTCTCGGTCCGCGGGTGACACGCTCAGCCGATCGACTCGATCGCAGCGTTGGCCACGCCCTCGGGGGTGATTCCGAAGTGCTTGTAGAGCGCCGGGGCGGGGCCCGACGCGCCGAAGCCGCTCATCCCGACAAACCGCCCCTTCGTGCCGATCCACCTCTCCCAGCCGAAGCCGCAGGCGGCCTCGCAGGCCACCCGGGCCGTCACGGCCGCCGGGAGGACGCTCTCCCGGTAGGCGGCATCCTGCTCGGCAAAGAGATCCCAGCTCGGCATGCTCACGACGCGCGGCTTGCGCCCCTTGTCGCGAAGGATTGCGGCGGCCTCCAGACACGTGGTGACCTCGCTGCCGGTGCCGATGAGGATGCAGTCGGGCTTGTCCCCGGCGGCATCCTCGAGGACGTAGGCGCCGCGGGCGGTGCCGGCGGCGGGAGCGAACTTCGTCCGGTCGAGCGTGGGGAGATTCTGCCGGGAGAGGACGAACACCGCGGGGCGGTTTGGCCGCTCCATGACCACACGCCACGCCTCGGCCACTTCATTGGCATCGGCGGGGCGGAGGACCGTGATCCCCGGCACGGCCCGGGCGCTAGCGAGCTGCTCGATCGGCTGATGCGTGGGGCCGTCTTCACCGAGGCCGATCGAGTCGTGCGTGAGGATGTAGATCACGCCGAGATCGCCGAGGGCCGAGAGCCGCAAGCTCGGCTTGAGGTAGTCGAGAAACACGAAGAAAGTAGCGCAGTACGGGCGCAGCCCCGACAGCGCCATCCCGTTGCAGGCCGAAGCCATGCCATGTTCGCGGATGCCGAAATGGAAGTTGCGGCCGCCCGGCTCGCCGGGGCCAAACTCTCCGGCGCCGGCCACGAACGTCATCGTCGACGGGGCG
>JBIIQL010000566.1:0-2865 GCA_044342095.1 Pirellulales bacterium | reverse complement strand
GCGGGGAGGCGATCAGTCGTCGCCCACGGCTGCGGGGGCCGAGCCCGAGGCGTTCCACCGCAGGTAGGCATCGAGGAAGCCGTCGATGTTGCCGTCGAGAACGCTCTGGAAGTTGCCGACGTAATGGCCCGTCCGCTGATCCTTCACCCGCTGATCGGGGTGGAGGAAGTAGTTGCGGATCTGCGAGCCGAAGCCCGTCTTCGGTTTCGACTGGTGCTGGGCGTGCTTCTCTTGCTCCCGCTTCTCTTCCTGGATCCGCGCGATCCGGGCCCGGAGCATCTTGAGCGCCGTGGCCCGGTTCTTGTGCTGGCTCCGTTCGCTCTGGCACTGGACGACGATGCCGGTGGGGAAATGGGTGATGCGGATGGCACTCGACGTCTTGTTGACGTGCTGGCCACCGGCGCCGCTGGCCCGGAAGACGTCCTCGCGGATGTCGGCGTCGTTGATCTCCACTTCCGTGTCATCGTCGGGGATTTCCGGGGCGACGTCGACGGCGGCGAAGCTCGTCTGCCGCTTCCCTTCCGAATTGAAGGGGCTGATCCGGACGAGTCGGTGGATCCCCGACTCCCCCTTGAGATAGCCGTAGGCCCACGGGCCGCGGATGGCGACGGTGGCGCTCTGAATCCCGGCCACTTCGTCATCCTGGCGGTCGAGGAGTTCGACGGTGAGTTCGTGCTTCGCGGCCCAGGCGGAATACATCCGCAGGAGCATCTCGGCCCAGTCATTGGCGTCGGTGCCGCCGTCGCGGGCATTGAAGCTCACGAGGGCGTCGGAGGCGTCGTGGGGGCCGGAGAGGAGCGAGGCAAGCTCGAGCGCATCGACCTTCTTCTCGAGGCTTTCGGCCTCGCGGAGGAGCTCCCCTTCGAGCGATTCATCCTCGCGGGCGAGTTCTTCGAGGGCCTCGAGATCGGCGCTGGCGCCGAGGGCCTCGTCGAGCGGCTTGAGGATCGTATTGACGGCCTTCAGCTCGGCGACGGTGGCCTGGGCCTTGTCGGGATTGTCCCAGAACCCAGCCTGGGACATCGCCTCTTCGATGCGGGCGGCGTGCTTCTTGCGTCCGGCCCAGTCAAAGAGAGTCTCGAAGCTGGAGGAGTCGGGCGCGGATCGTGCTGGAGCGGGTGTGCAGTGCTGTATCCATGGGCCGGATTGTACGCACAAGCGCTCCCGCGGAGAAGCGGAACGCCGCTGGGGCAGGGAACGCCTCGGCGGCAGGCGATCCGCGGCCTGCAAGGAGGGCGCGGTGGACCGGGGCGGGCCACGGAGCTTGACGGCGCTGGCCCGCGTTCAACTCCGCTGCACGCGACTCCCCGGCAGCCGGCGGACGAGCCTGCGCATTTCGAGAACGGCGATCGTGGCGAGGACCTGCGAAGCGGCCAGCTCCGAGCCGTCGACGACCGCGTCGATGGCGACGCCGGCGGCCCCGCCGGCGCTGACCAAATCGAAGATCGTTCGCTCGTGACCTTCGAGCGCGAGCTCCGCGGGGCTTGCCACCTCCCGCCCGCTCTCGAGCTTCACCGGCTCGAACAGCGGGCCGAGCTCTTCGAGGATGTCGTCGACGGAGCTCACGAGCTTCGCGCCGTCGCGGATCAGCCCGTGGCTCCCCTTCGACAGCCGGCAGTCGACCGGACCCGGCACCGCGAACACCTCGCGCCCCTGCTCCCCGGCGAGCCGGGCCGTGATCAGCGCCCCGGAGCGGTCGGCCGCCTGGACGACCACCGTCCCGAGCGACAGCCCGGCGACGATCCGGTTGCGCTGCGGGAAGGCGCCGGCATGGGGGGAGGCGAGCGGCGGGGATTCGCTGATCAGGGCCCCGTGGGCGATGACCTCGAGGGCGAGCTGGTCGTGCTCCGGGGGATAGATGTTGAGGACGCCGCTGCCGAGGACGGCGATCGTCCGGCCGCCGGCGGCGATGGCGCCGCAGTGCGCGGCCGCGTCGATTCCACGGGCCAGGCCGCTGGTGACGGTGTATCCGGCGCGGGCAAGGCCGCCGGCAAGCTGCTCGGTGATTCGCCTTCCGTAAGCATTCGCATGGCGCGAGCCGACGATCGCCACGGAGAGCGCGTCGGCCGGGGCGAAGGCCCCGCGGACGAAGAGGATCGGCGGCGGATCGGGGATCGTGGCGAGGAGCCGAGGATAGTCGGGATCCCCTTCGAGAATGATCTGCACGTTCTCGCGCTCGCAGACGCGGAGCGTCTCGTCGACAAATCTCCCGTCGGCGTTCTCACGGATCGAGGCGGCGATTTTGACACCGACGCCATCAACCCGCTGCAACGCCGCTGACGAGGCGGCAAAGACGGCCGCTGGCGACCCGAACGCGGCGAGGAGCATCCGATGGGTCCGTCCGCCGATCCCCTGCACGCAGGCAAGGTGAACGCGGTCGCGGAATGATGCCTCCCCAGCGGCGGATCGATCGGCAACCGCACCGGCGTCGGGGCCCTGCGGTGGATCGTCGCTGTGGTCAGACTTCGCCGTCTTGTCAGTCGCGTGCATGAGCGTGTCGGCCGGCATGAGAAGGCCCTCGGGCAGGGATCGGCCCGCCGTCTCGGGGACAGGGGGTGCGGTGAACGCCTGTATCGTTGTAGCCCCGGGGGAGGGGGGCGTCAACGGACCCGGGCGGGGTGCGAACGCGATCATTCCGCCTTGGGTTTTTGTCGGACGCCAAACGATTGACCATCCCCGAGGCTTGATCTAAAACCGATCTCGGCACGGGGTTTTCGGGGATTTTCATCGGGGGGAGATGCATTCATGCGGGCGAGCAGGTGTGAGCGCCCACCACCGCCATCCCCTTGCCGCAAGCGCCGAGGTGGCGTGAGCCCGTGAGAAGTGCCGCCGGAGGCGGCCTACCGGCGGCCAGCGCGGCGCTTG
>JBIIQL010000565.1:0-2866 GCA_044342095.1 Pirellulales bacterium | reverse complement strand
TCCGGCGAGGGGCTCGACAAGATCAAGGCCGAGCAGGCGGTCGAGAAGAGCATGGCCGACGACGCCCTGCGGCAGTTCGAGGTGGAGATGGGGATGGTCACCCCGGAGACCTCGGGAGTCACCGGGGACGAAAAGGAGATCGGCTCCGAGAAGCTCCGCCAGACGAACCGTTGATCCGTGGCGGCCGGTCGTCCGAAAAGTGCGGAGGATCGATGGTCGGCGGGCCTGTCGGCGCGGTGCCGAGGCCCGGCGGCGAGGACCCTGTCGCGCCGGTGAAGCGAGGGGAAAATCGCTCGTGGCAGTGGTGATGGGGACGGATGGACGAGAGAACGTTTGGGGGGGGACGTGAGTACTGGTTCAGGATCGAATGGCCCGCGGACACCGGGCAACGACGAGGCCCCGGCGGCGACCGGCCAGAGTGCAAAGGCATCGGTCGGAATGGGCGCGGCTCCGCTACCGATGGGCACCGGAGCGTCGGCCGGAACGGCCCCCGGGATGGCGCTTGCCGACTGGTGTCCACGCTGGTCGGAACGCTTGGGCGACGCCTACCTCGCCGGCACGAGTTGCATGTTCCTCCTCCACGGGAACGTCCGCGATCTCGTTCCCCTGTCGCCACCGGAAGCCGCCGAGGCGGCCTGGGGGGGCGTGCCCGACTTCCTCTGCCGCGAGATCTTCGGTCGCTGGGATGTCGTCCTGGCCTATGACGTCGGCAAGGGGCTGCGGCCGCTGGCCGGAGCCGATGCCAACCGCCACCGCGAGATGGTCGCCTGGCTCACCGACCGGCTCGGGAACGCCGCCAACTGGCCGCGTGACCCCGACCAGGCGATCGGCGTCATCGATCAACTCCTCGAGCGCAACCTCATCGATCCGCCCGAGAAGCGGAAACGGATCGCGATCGTTCTCGATTACGCCCAGTATCTCGCGCCGGCCGGAGACGCCGGCGCCTCGGTGAAGGGGGGGGCGGGGCGGTTGGTCAGGCTCCTCGCCTGGGCCACCAATCCGCTCCTACGGCGCGTCAACGTCGCCATCGTCCTCCTCACCGACGCGCTTTCCGAGGTCAACTCCCGGCTGGTCACCTGCCCGGCGGTGACGGCGATCGATCTTCCTCTTCCCGATGCCTCCGAACGCGAGCGGTTTGCCCTGGCGACGGCGAAGTCGGTGGGGATGCCCGAGGCGCAGATGGACGCCGTGAAGCGGATGGCAGCGCTCTCAGGCGGACTGTCGCTCGAGAGCCTTCGGGCGGTGGTGACGCTCTCGGCCCGGGATGGCTCGGCCCCGGACGGCCCGGAGTTCGCCGCGAAGAAGAAGGACCTCATCGAGCGATCCTGCCAGGGGCTCGTGGAGTTCATCCAGCCGCGGCTCACGCTCGACGCCGTCGCCGGCCATCAGGAAGCGAAAAACCGCCTCGAGTCGGATGCCCGCGCGATCAAGCGGGGGCAGTTCGAGAGCGCCCCGATGGGCTATCTCATCTGCGGTCCGGTGGGAACGGGCAAGAGCTTCATCGCCGAGTGTTACGCCGGCAGTGTCGGCATCCCCTGTGCGGTGCTGAAGAACTTCCGCAGCAAGTACGTCGGCGAGACGGAGGGCAACCTCGAGCACGCCCTCGACGTGCTCCGCAGCCTCGGGCCGGTGGTGGTGATCATCGACGAAGCCGATGCCGCCCTCGGCAATCGGCAGTCGGATGGCGATTCCGGCACCTCGGCCCGCGTCTTCTCGATGATCGCCCGGCAGATGGGAGACACCCGCTACCGGGGCAAGATCGTCTGGATGCTCCTCACGAGTCGCCCCGAACTGCTCCCGATCGATCTCAAGCGTCAGGGACGTGCCGAGGTCCACATCCCCCTCTTCTATCCGCACGATCAGGCGGAGATGGAGGCGATGTTCACGGCGATGGCCCGCAAGAGCCATGTCCGCCTCGCCCCCGGCCTCCCCGGCCCGGTCGATCTCGACCTCGGACTCTCCGGGGCCGACATCGAGAGTGTCGTCCTCGCGGCCCGCCGCAAGGGGCTCGATCGGGCCGCCGACGCCGGCCTTCCGACCCCGGACGAGATCACCGCCGAAGATCTGAAAAGTGCGCTTGACGACTTCATGCCCTCCGCCCAGGGACTCGAGAAGGAAATGCAGGAGATCGCGGCGGTGCTCGAATGCACCGAGAAGCGGTTTCTCCCCGAACGCTGGAAGGAACAGGTGTCGCAGCCCGGTGGCAGGGCACGGCTTCAGGAACGACTCGCCGCCATCAAGAGCGTGATTGGCTCGTAATCGCACGCCATCCATGAGACCCCGGCCCGAAATCATCCCAGGAGATCCCACCATGTCGAAGAAAACCCCTTGGTTCGATGCCCATTCCGAGGCTCCGATGCTGGCGGAATACGCCCGCAAGCTCGACTCCTTCGTGGAGGTGGTGGCCGACGGACGCGTCGACGTCGCCGAACTCGAGGCCCAGGAGGCCCGCGTGGTGGCGCTGATGAAGGAAGTGGAGCCGCTCCTTTCCCCCGAGGCCCACGAGAAGGTGACGCGGCTCCTGTGCGAGGTCACCGCCTACGATCTCATGAACACGCTCCACATGGCCCACGCCTCGCGTCCGAAGACGAAGTTCCGCGGCTGATCGGCTCCCAGGTCCCTTTTTCCCCTTCTTTCTCAGGCGAGGTGTCCGATGGCAGGTGGTCAACCCAAGGCTCCGTTCTGGCTGGCGGTGTGGGCGGTGATCTTCGGCTTGGTGGCGCTCGCCGCCTGGCGTGCTGGGATGTTCGGAAACGTGCTGCGTCCCGTGGCCGGAGGAGCGCAGGTCGCCGCGGGCGGTGCCGGACCAGGGGGGAATGGGGCAGGGGGGAACGGCGGCGGTGGCGGGGAGACTGGTGGCGGCGGC
>JBIIQL010000564.1:0-2880 GCA_044342095.1 Pirellulales bacterium | reverse complement strand
CCAGCCGGGGATCTTCGAAGTTGATGAACAGGCATTTCGAGCGGTCGAGTTCGTAGCGGTCGATCAATTGCTCGAGGAGCGTCGACTTGCCACAGCGTCGCACCCCCTGGATGACCAGCGCGATGTCGGGACGAAGCTCACGGGGCAACGCGACCGTGCGAACCACGGACCGCGGTGGCGGCGCGCCCCAATGACTCCAGTCCGCGGCAACTCGAAGGAGGTCGGCCTTTTCCATCTTGTCGAGTTTACTCGACAACACTGACATGTCCAGTAAACTCGACACTCTTGCCACCCCCGCCGAGATGGCTTGCGGGGGCGGATCGCGAGAAATGGCATTACCGCCGCAGTCGGCGGCGGTTTTCCAGGCAAGCGAGTGCCCCGAAGAGGAGCGACAGCCCGCCGCCGAGCGATGCCGGGTCGATCTCAGGGACGGCGCTTTCCACCGCCCCGGCGTTCCGCAGGCCGCCGGTCGTGCGGGCCTGGCCGAAGACGTCGAGCGTGATGACGCTGCCATCGATCGGATTGAGGAGGACATTCGCACCGTCGGCATCGGGCACCACGCCGATCAAGACGCCGTTCGCCAACGGCCAGCTCGCCAGCGGGAACGGAAACGTCTCTTCGATGAGCGGGCTCACCGAGATCGTGTCGACCGGAAGCCCCCGCTCTCCGGTGATCAGCGAAGGCTGGCTGAAGAGCGTCGGCAGCAGGCTGGCGGTCTGGGCGGGGGTCGGGCGAACCCACGAGTAGGCGTCGGCCGTGAGCACGCCGCCCGCTGTCGCCCGGTAGCCGATCTGCCCACTGAAGCCATCAGCGTCGTAGGTGGTCACCATCACGGCCGCCGAACGCAGCGCGATCGTCCCCCCTGCGGCATCGAGCGGCACGCCATCGGCGGCGGCATCTGTTCCGGAGAGCGACACGAGGTCAGCGATGATCGTGCTGGCGGTGGCGTTGATTGTGCCGCCGGCCCCGGCCAGAAACCGATTGTCGTCGAAGCTGTCATTGCTGCCGCCACTGAGGGGGCCTGCCAGGTAGGCGACGCTGTTGACGAAGTTCACCGTCCCAGTCGCGACCGAGCTCCCGCCGACCACCGTCACGCCACCCGAGCCGTCGAGGACCGAACTGACCACATTCGCGGTGCCGCCGGCGAGGACGATGGCGGGGCCGCTGTTGGAATCCCGAATCGTGCTCGACGAGACATTGATCGCGGCGTCGCTCCCGGCCACGAGGCCCCCGGGAATTGACGTTAAACCGTAAGCCTTGTCGATCACGACCCGATCGAGGTTCAGCGTGGCGCCGGCGAGGGCCTCGATTCCGGGCGTGATGTTCTTGCGGCCGAAGTCGAAGTTGACCGAGTTCACGATTCCTGAGGTCGTGACGTCGAGCCGGGCACCGGGCTCGATGAGGGCAAAGCGGTTGAGACCATCGGCATTGAGGCCGGCGATCGACACGGTGATGGCGCTGTTGTCCTGGCCGAACGTGCCGATCTTCGCAAACGAGAACGACGGCGTCACCAGGACGTCGCTGGGGACGACTGCGTCGGGATTGTACTTCGTGACAATCTGGCCTCCGCTGGTAACAAATGTCGGATTGCCGACGAGCGTGGCCCCGTTCCCCTGAATCGTCACCGAGCGGGTGAACTGGGCGAGATTGAGGAACGCATCGATTTCGGTCGCTCCATCGACGTCGATGAGGAGATTCGGCGCGATCGAGATCACGTTGCCGGTGGCGGACGATGTGTTGGCCTGATCGATCGCCCACGCGAGTGTGCCGGCGGTCGTCGCAGATCCCCACGAAGTCTCAGTGACGGAGAACGTGTCGGCTCGCGCGGCTCCCGCCATCGGCCCAGCCGCGGCAAGGAGGGCCAGCGCGACGGCGGCAGCGGGGGCAGGGCAGCGTCGGGAAGCGGCGGCGAAACGCATGGGCACTTTGATTCCAGGAGGAGGCGTGGGGCCGGATGATCTTGATCGACAGAGCGTTGCCAGCCGCAGGATTCTTTAGCCGATCGCCCCGCCGGCACGATATCCGTTTTGCGAAGCGTCCTCTGTGCCGGCCGCGGAAGCCCCCACCCGGCTACGGAGAAGCGTCTCCGACGGGAGCTCGCCGTAGCGCCGCTGATATTCCCCGGCGAAGCGGCCGAGGTGGTTGATGCCTGCCTCGAGGACGACGGCGGTCACGTTCGAACCGGCCGGCGCGGCTTCCAACAGTCGGCGGGCAAGATCGAGTCGCATCGCCCGCAGACAGGCCATCGGCGGAGCGCCGACATGGCTTGCAAACGCCTGCTCCACGGCACGGACGGAGACCCCGGCGTGTGCAGCCAGATCCCCCATCGACACCGGCTCGGCCCGGTGGGCACGGAGCCAGTCGAGGAGATCCTCGACGACGACCCGTTCGCTCGGTGGCTGGTCCCCAGGCGGCGGCGCCTCACCGAAGAGGTATTCGCCGACTTTTGCCAACAACGCGGCTTCGGCCAGCGGAACGGCGGGGGGGAGCGCGGCCGACAGTCCGTCGCGGCGCGGAGCGGCCTGGTCATGGAGCCGAGCCAGCCTGAGCGCTCCGCGGACAACTCTCCCTCCGCTCCTGCCGGTAAGCACCCGGCCGGCAATGGCGGGGGCCGCCGTCCGGTGGCGTTGAAACCACCCGTCCAGGACACCATCCGGAAGATCGACGACGAGACAGCGCGACGGGGAGGCAACGAAGCGCATCGACCGGGCCGGGCGCACGAACACCGCCTCTCCGGGCGACGTCGACAGCGGACGGCCGTCGATGACCATGTCGATGCCCCCCGACAGCGGCACCATGACCTGAAACTGGCAGCCGATCCCCTCCATCCGGGCCTCGATCCGGGCGGAGCAGTCGACGAACGTCACCGGCAGCCTTGCC
>JBIIQL010000562.1:0-2881 GCA_044342095.1 Pirellulales bacterium | reverse complement strand
TTGCCAGTCGCGTTGATAACGCTGCAGGCTCTGATCGAAGGCGGTCTCGAAGGATCCCCCCCCGGCTGCGAGGTGGGACAAGCCGATGTCGAAGACGTTGCGAACGACGAACAGGACGAGCGGGTTGCGAACCTGGTGGATGATCCCCTCGAGATAGAGATCCACCGATGGATCCTTCCAGCCCCAGTCGATGTAGGCGGCGTTGCGCCGGGCGATCACCTTGCCGATGCGGCGGTAGAGCCCGGGATAGCGGGGGGCGTCGGGCTCCGGCTGGGCCTCGAGCATGGCACCGACGAACTCGCCGTCCTCCATGTTGATCCGCGTGTCGGGCTGGCTCGCTTCGACCATCCGCACGCCCAGCGCGTCGATCACCCCTGACACGGCGGTCGTTCCGCCCCGCCCGCAGCCGATGACGATCACCGTCCGGCTGTCGTAGTGCGGCTTCGGATAGGCTACGGCGATCCTGCAGACCTCGGTGCGGCGCTTGTAGAAGCCGAAGCGGGTCATGATCGCGTCTTCCCCCTCGGCCTCGACGGCGGGCAGAGGGACGGCAGACGACGTCGGCACCGTCGTGGCAAGCGTCTCGGGATCCATGGCATCGCTTCCTTGCAGGGGGATCGGGCGGCTCCGCCGCCCTTTGATTCGTCGTGGGGAATCGGGAAACGGGTCAGGCCGTCATGGCCCGGCGTCGCGTCCGGCCGGCGCTCGAGAGCGCGGGCGTGAGGACATGCTCGGTGACGAAGTCGGTGTGCTTGGCCGTCAGGGACTCTTCCCACGTCCGCGGGTAGGCCATCCCCCGCGCCCGCCGGTAACGTCCCTCGAGGTCGTCGCTGGCCGCGGCAGCCTTCGCCAGGCCCTCCACGATCGCCGGCACCGACGGGGCCACCGGGATGATGTTGCCACACAGACCGCGGAGGTAGTCCTCGGTCTTCGTGCGGAAGGTGTTCGTCACCACCATCGCGCCGGAGCCGGCGCAGTCCATGGGAATGAGGCTCGGGTGAGGCGAAGCCATGAGCGTGAGGCAGACGTCGAATTGCCCCACCGTCTGCTCGTACTCCCGCAGCGTCATCCGCGGCAGCGAGGTCGAGTAGACGTCGGGGAGGAGTTCGAGGAGGGCGTCGCCGAGTCCCATCCCGATGCATTCCCACTCGGCCGGATCGAAAATCCCCTGCTCGTAGGCGGTGATCAGCGACAGGGCGGCGAGGTTGAACATGTTCCGATCGACGATCGGCCGCGAATAGAAGACGAGCTTCCGCTTCGGCTTGTCGGCGTTCATCGCCAGAAACTCCTCGCGTGAGGCGAGGCTCGAGGAACAGGCGTTGTTGAAGGAAATCCCGGGCACGCCGCGCGAGGTGAAGCCCCCGATGTCGGCCTGACGGAAGGAGTCATGAAGCGGCGCTGTCGAAAACAGCGCGGCATAGTCGAAGCCGTACGTCTCGTCGGCGAGCGCGAAGAGCGACCCGCCGGGGAAGAAGTTCGTCTCGTAATCCTGGACGAGGTAGAGGAACCGGCGGCCGCCGAGGAGGTCGCCGATCTTCTTGGCGAAGTGGGCCGAGTACCACACCGTCGCCACACAGACGTCGTCGGGCGAGACATGGAGCGGGTGCTTCCGCTCGCCGATGTACTCGACCTCCAGCTCGTCGAGGAGATCCTCCATGCCGGGGTAGTCCTGGAACTTCTTCCGGAACCGATCGATGGAGAAGTCGAAGTTGTCGAACAGCACCAGGCGGACGTTCCAATCCGTCGAGCGGAGGAATCGGGCCACCTGGAAGACGCCGAAGAAGCCGGCCGACATCGACTTGAACTCGAAGGCGGGCACGAGGACGTTGATCGTCCGCCGCCGATTCGGATCGACCTTCACGTCGGGCAGATCGTAGATCCGGTTGACGAGGAGGTGGAGCTCGTGGGCGTCGTAGATGCGGTGGCCGGGATCGGCGTCGCCGGCCGAGGGCTGGGACGCGAGCCGGCGTCCGAAGCGCTGGAGTTCCTTGCCGATCGAGACCCGCAGTGGCTTCTTCGGTCTGGGCATGGTGAGTGTGGGGAATGAGCGGGAGGTGGGGCGTCCCCCGGCGAACGGGGTGGCGGCGGCGGCAGGGGAATCCTGCGGCCGGCGCGCGGCATGGTGGCAGAGGGAGGCCTGCATCGGAAGACCAATTTCCCCCCACAATGACTCCCCTCCCCCGCCCCCCTTCCCTGCTGCCGCGCCCAGCGTCCGGCCCGCCCACCGACGGTCTTCTATTGGAAGAACACGCAGTCGCCGTAGCTCAGGAAGCGGTAGCGCTCGGCGATCGCCTCGGTGTAGGCCCGCTCCACGAGCCCTCGCCCCGCGAACGTGCTCACGAGGACCATGAGCGTCGTCCTCGGCATGTGGAAGTTCGTCAGGAGGCCATCGACGGCCCGAAAGGTGTGGCCGGGGCGGATGAAGAGCGACGTCGGCCCCGACCAGGGGGCGAGTGTGCCAGCCGCAGCCGCCGTCTCGAGCGTCCGCACCGCCGTCGTCCCCACGGCGATGACGCGCCCCCCGCGCGCCTGGGCGTCAGCCACCGCCGCCACCGTCTCCGGCGGGCATTCACACCACTCGGTATGCATCGGATGATCGTCGAGGTCGTCGACCGCGATCGGCCGAAAGGTGTCGATGCCGACATGAAGGGTCACCCTGGCCGTGCCGATGCCGCGCTCGGCAAGCGACACGAGCAGATCGGGCGTGAAGTGGAGCCCGGCGGTGGGGGCGGCGGCGGAGCCGGCGTGCGCGGCAAACACCGTCTGGTAGCGTGGCAGATCGTCCGCACGGGCATCGCCGCCGCGGATGTATCCGGGGAGCGGCACGCGCCCGACCTCGCCGAGGAGTTGCTCCGCCGTGCCGGGGCGGTCGGGCCGGGCG
>JBIIQL010000563.1:0-2881 GCA_044342095.1 Pirellulales bacterium | reverse complement strand
CCTCAAGCAGGGGCAGTTCGCCCCGATGGACGTCGTTGACCAGGTGTTCAGCATCTACGCCGGCACGCGAGGCCATCTCGACGCGGTCAAGCGTGAGGACGTGGCGACTTGGGAGAAGGATTTCCTCACCTTTGTTCGCGATCAGGTGCCGGAACTCCGTTCCCGTGTCGTCAACTCCAAGGAGCTCGACGCCGAGGGGGAACGGATGCTCGAGGCGGCGATCGCGGAGTTCAAGCGGCAGTGGGCGGCGCGGGAGTCGGGGGCCAAGGCTGGGCCGAAGGCCGTCGCCGCCGCCCGCTGATCCCCGTCACCACCGCAAGCGTGTAGCGCACGAACCACAGGACCCCAACTCATGGCCAAGGCCAGGGCACTCGATCGCCGGCGAAAGTCGGTGAAGAACATCCGCAAGATCACGCGGACGATGGAGCTGATCGCCACCGCCCGATTCAAAAAGGCGATGGATCGCTCCGTCGCCTCGCGGGATTACACCCTCCGGCTCGCGAAGATCCTCGAGAACATCGCTGCCGCGAGTGCCGGCGGAGCCGAAGGGGGTGATGGTGGGGCGACGCTCGGATTCTCCCATCCGCTCCTCGAAGTCCGTCCGACGAAGCGAACGGCGGTGCTCGTCCTCACCGGCAATCGTGGCCTGTGCGGTGGCTACAACTCCAACATCGTCCGCCAAGCCCAGGCGATCCTCGGTCAGTGGCGGAGCGAGAACGTGGGTGTGCACACCTCCGTCTCCGGCAAGCGTGGCATCTCGGCGCTCAAGTTCCGCGGCATCGATATCGACGAGCGGTATCTCCAGTTCGAGGACAAGCCGGAGTTCGACCAGGTGGCGCCGATCGGGCGGAGCTACCTCGAGGCGTACGCTGCCGGGACGATCGATCGGCTCGACGTCGTCTACACCCGCTTCGACAGTATCGCCCGCCAGGCGGCCGTCACGGAGATGCTCCTGCCGCTGAAGCCCCCGGAAGCCCCCTCCGGCGCCGCCCGTGAGGCGGCAGCCGCCAAGGCCGCTGCCGCGGGCCTGGCCAGCGACGACTACGACTTCTACCCCTCGGCCCAGAGCATCCTCGAAGAGATCCTCCCGGCGAGCTTCATGGCGAGGCTCTTCAAGTGCTTCCTCGATTCCGCCGTCAGCGAGCAGGTGGCGCGGATGGTGGCGATGAAGGCCGCCAGCGAGAACGCCGGCGGCCTGATCAAGGATCTGTCGCGGCGTTACAACCGCGCCCGCCAGTCGCAGATCACCGGCGAAATCATGGAGATCCTCGGCGGCGTTGAGGCGCTCAAAAAATAATCGGCGCCCTGGCGCCGATCTTTCCTTCTCTGAAATCCCCACACAAGCCAACCAGTTCCCCAGCCAACCACATTCCCGGACACGTCCGGACACACGGTTCCTAAAGCAGCAAAGGCACGTCACGACGCATGGCAACGGCAACGAAGAAGCACGGCGGCAAGGTCGGTCATGTCACCCAGGTCATCGGGTCGACGTTCGACGCGGAGTTCCCTGAGGACTCGATCCCGGCGATCTACAACGCCGTGAAGATCGACCATGACTCCAAGGGGGTGTCGGTGCACCTCATCGGGGAAGTCCAGCAGCATCTCGGCGGCGGCAAGGTGCGCTGCGTGGCCCTCGGCAGCACCGACGGCATGGTCCGTGGCGGCACCTGCATCGACACCGGCGCCCCCCTCTCGGTGCCGGTCGGTAAGGAGACGCTCGGCCGCGTCTTCAATCTCGCCGGCGAGCCGATCGACAACCGCGGCCCGGTCAACACGGCGGAACGCTGGCCGATCCACCGCGATCCGCCGCCGGTGACCGACCTCTCCACGAAGACCGAACTCTTCGAGACCGGCATCAAGGTGATCGACCTCCTGACGCCGTTCGTCCGCGGCGGCAAGGCCGGCCTCTTCGGCGGTGCCGGCCTCGGCAAGACGGTCATCCTCACCGAACTCATCGCCCGCATTGCCAGTGCCCACGGCGGCTACTCGGTGTTTGCCGGAGTCGGCGAGCGGACCCGCGAGGGCACCGATCTTTGGCTCGAAATGCAGGAAGCCAAGATCGGCGACACGGGTCGCAGCGTCATCGAGCAGACCTGCATGGTGTTCGGCCAGATGAACGAGCCGCCGGGAGCCCGTCTCCGCGTCGCTCTGTCGGCGCTGACGATGGCGGAATATTTCCGCGACACGACCGGCGCCGACACGCTCCTCTTCGTCGACAACATCTTCCGCTTCTCGCAGGCGGGAAGCGAAGTGAGCGCCCTGCTCGGACGCATGCCGAGCGCGGTCGGTTACCAGCCGACGCTCGCCACGGAGATGGGCGCTCTCCAAGAGCGGATCGCTTCGACGTCGAAGGGGGCGATCACGTCGGTCCAGGCGGTTTATGTGCCGGCCGACGATCCGACCGATCCGGCACCGGCAACGGCCTTCGGTAATCTCGACGCGTTCCTCTACCTGGAACGTTCGATCTCGGAAAAGGGCATCTACCCGGCCGTCGATCCGCTCGCCTCGTCGAGCCGCATTCTCGATCCGCAGTACGTCGGCGAGCGTCATTACAAGATCGCCCGCCGCGTGCAGCGGACCCTCCAGCGTTACCGCGAACTCCAAGACATCATCGCGATCCTCGGTGTCGACGAGCTTTCGGAAGAGGACAAACTCGTCGTTCACCGCGCCCGGCGGATGGAGCGGTTCCTCTCGCAGCCGTTCCTCGTCGCCGAGGTGTTCACCGGCAAGCCGGGCGAGATCACGAGCCTGGCCGACACGATCCGCTCCTTCGAAGAGATCGCCGACGGCAAGTGGGATCACCTCCCTGAGCCGGCGTTCATGTACGTCGGATCGATCGAGCAGGCCGAGGAACAGGCCAAGAAGCTGGCCGCCAAGACCT
>JBIIQL010000561.1:0-2884 GCA_044342095.1 Pirellulales bacterium | reverse complement strand
CGCCGGCGATCACTTTGACGACGGCTCGGCTTCGGCCTTGAGCGCCGCCTGAAGTTCCTCGGCCGCGGCACGGTTGGCGAAGATCGGGTCGTTGGTCATCAGCTGCTCGAGGAGTCGCAGCGCCTGCTCCTTCTCCCCCTTATCGGAGAGGATCTGGGCGATGTAGTAGGCGCCGTCGGCGGTAAGAGCGTTGTTTTGCGAGACCTGCGCCAGGATCTTCTCGGCGTCGGCCATCCGCCCGAGCTTGTAGAGGACCCACGAGAGGGTCGTCAGCGACGCGATCTGCAACTGCTGATTGTCCTTGACCATCGCCACGTTCGTTTCGGCGATTTCCAGTGCCCGCTGAACGTTCTCCTTCTCCGGAAGCTCCGCCAGAGAAAGGGCGAGCGAATCGGAGGCGAGGAAGTTGCGAGGCGACTGCGAATGGGCCTCGCCGAAGAACTTCGCGGCAGCCTCGAAATCACGGGCGACGCGGGCGATCGTCCCGTTGACGATGCGTGCCTCGAGGTTCTTCGGATCGAGTTCGATCGCCTTGTCGCCGTTCTCCCGGGCGGCGACGGTGTCGCCGTGGGTGAGGAACCAGTTGGCCGCGCCGAGCCGGACAACGGCGTCGTCGGGAGCGGCTTTCACCGCGGCTTCGACGAGTTCGCGGGCCTTGTCGGCCTGCTTCGCCTGATCGTAGAGGCGGGCAAGGAGCAGTTCCTTGCGGGGGAGCTTACTGTCGAGGTCGTGGGCTTCGCCGAACGCCGTGAGGGCTTCCTCCGGCTTCTCGAGTTGAAACAGCGCGCTCCCCAACCGCTGCCGAGCGCTGGCGCTGTCGGGATCGATCTCGACCCACTTGCGGATCTCGGCGAGCGCCTCCTCCCACTGCCCGCGGGCCTCGTGAACGGCCGCCTTGCCGGCATGGCAGCGGATGTCGAAGTCGCGCTTCCGCTTGGCGTTCGAGGTGAACTTCGCCGACAGTTCCTCGGCGCGGTCGAAGAGCACGGAGGCATCGGTGACCATCCGATCCTGGAACGCGAGATCCCCGAGAACGAGATAGGGCTCCGGATCCTCCGGGAACTTGGTGACGGTCTGATCGAGTTCCGCGCGGGCGGCGGCAACCTGCTTCACGCTCAGCCACAAGGTGGCCATCATCACCCCCGGCGGCGGCACCTTGGGGTCGTCAGCGTGAACCCGCTCGAGCATGGCCCTGCAGCCGTCGATATCCCGGTCGCGGAAGCGGGTGATGGCACCGTTGATCTCGGCGGCGTGCGAGTCGTCGGTGACGGCCCGGCCGATGAGCGTCTGGACGGTCACCTGGGCCGGAGCCACCGTCGACATTCCGACAACCATCAACCCCATCCCGAGCAGCACCACGACCCGGCCGGTGAATCCCGCGATCAGGCCGCGGGGGGAGGTGACATGACCAACGCTGGTGGACAGGAACATGAGTGTCCCTCGACGGGGGAAATTGGATAGAAGCGCGTTTTCGAGCATGAATTTGGTACTGTACCCTCCGGGGTGGCGGAATGCCACCGCTGTTCAAGGGGAGGGACCATGCTGCTCGGGGCCGTGTTCGAACGCGAGATAGCCTTCGCACCGCGGGCCCGCGGCCTCTACGTCGCCCGGGCGGTCTATGCGGCTGCTCTGCTGGCCATCGTCGCCACCTGCTGGCTGGTGGTGACCGGCACTCAATCCGTGGCCACCGCGGGCGACACCGCCCGGTTCGGGGCGACGCTCATGAGGATCCTCGCCCCCCTCCAGTTGACACTGGCGATGCTCGCCGCGGCGATGACCGGGGCGGTCGCCGTCAGCACCGAGAAGGATCGCCGGACCCTCGAACTGCTCCTCGTCAGCCGCCTCACTGACCGTGAACTCGTCCTCGGCAAGCTTGCCGCGAGCCTCGTGAGGGTGCTGCTCCTTCTCTTGGCCGCTGTTCCGATGTTTGCCATTGCCGCCCTCTTCGGTGGCGTCACTCCCCCGCAGTTGGCACGGATGTTCGCCGTCACGGTGGCGGCCGCGCTCGCTGCGGCGAGCATCGCCACCACGGTGGCTTTCTGGAAGGACACGACGTTCCAGGCTCTGGCGATCACGCTGTTCGCCCTCGTGGCCTGGGTGGCCATCGGCGAGACCGTGACGGCCTCGCAGGGAGCGACCGCGGCCGCCATGGTCTCCCCTGCCCGGGCGGTCTTTGCCGCCCTCAGTCCGGCGGGTGGGGCGACGCTCCTGCCGTTCCTCGCCACCTGCGCCGGGATCATCGTCGTCGCCAATTCGGTGGCGGTGTGGCGATTGCGGGCTTGGAACGTGGCCCGCGAATCGCGGACACGCGGGACGAGCCCCAAAGAGGCCCGGGCGCTTCGCACGCCGTCGCGTGAGGTGTGGGACAATCCGATCCTCTGGCGGGAGATCCGTACCCGGGCTTACGGACGGATGATCGTCGTCGTGCGTATCGCCTGGCTCGTGCTCTTCGCCGTGGCCGTCGCCGGTATCCTCCGCGAAGCCGGCCGACCGCGGCCCGATCGGCTCGCGGTCGCGCTGGCCGTGGTGCCGATGGCGCTGGCGAGCCTCGTGGCGGTGACGGCGCTGGCCGTGACGAGCGTGACGACCGAGAGGGATCGCGGCTCGCTCGACCTCCTCCTCGTGAGCGATCTGGAGCCCGCTGAGTTCGTCTGGGGCAAACTGCTCGGGGTCCTCACGGTCGCCCGGGAGATCGTGATTCTTCCGCTCGTCCTCTGTGGGGCACTCGTTGCCTCGGGGATCACCGGGGTCGAGGGGGGGCTGTGCCTCGGTCTCGGGATGGCGGTGCTGTCGTTCTTCGCCGCTGTCCTCGGCTTCCACGTCGGGCTTTCCTACGATTCCTCCCGGCGCGCCATCGCCGTCGCTCTCGGCACCGTCACGTTCC
>JBIIQL010000640.1:0-2893 GCA_044342095.1 Pirellulales bacterium | reverse complement strand
ATTGTTCGACATCTCGGCGCCGTACCGACTCGACTTCGCCGGCACCAGCGGTGTCCGCCAAACGATCGTCGATACCCGCATCATCTCCGACGCCACACGCGATGTCAGCATGTTCGGGCCCTTCGGGATCGTCGGTATGCCGGCCATGACAGGCCGAGTCACAACCCTCGACTTCACCCCCTGGTTGACGTTTGCCGAGGGCAACTTCCTCATGGCTGCGGACTTCTCGGCGGAGCTTCCTGCGCCGGCCGGGCCGCGGTATTCGATTTCCGTCGACGATCGGGTCTCGTTCTCGCCGGAGGGAGAGGTGATCGCCGGAGATCATGCGCCGGTCTGGGCCGACATTCCCTTCTTCACCGCCGAGGTTCACCACGGCAGCCGGGTCGTGACGGGCAACTTCATGTTCGACACCGGCGCCCAGGTGACGATCATTTCGACCGCCACGGCGCTGGCGCTCGGGCTCGACTCCAACGGCGATGGAGTCCTCGACGCCACCGATACCGGGTACACGCGGACCGAGTCGGTCGGCGGCGTGGGGGGCTCGAGGGAAGCGCCGGTCTACATGATCGACGCCGTCCATCTGCCCACCGACCAGGGCATCGATCTGACCTGGAGCGAGCTCCAATGGCTCGTCGTCGACATTGCACCCGGGATCGACGGGGTGTTCGGCTTCGACAACATGACCAGCGGGTGGATCGACGCCACCTTCAGCTCGGGGGGGGCAGGCTACCTGCTCCAGTCACACCTCGACTTCCGCGGCTGGGACGAGACCGGTGTGGGGAAGATCCATTTCGACCTCAATCCCGAACTCGCCGCGATCCAGAATCCGACCGGCGCCGGCGCGGTGATCGTCGAGCCAGGTGGAACGACGACGGTGAGCGAGTCGGGGATCGACGATTCCTATTTCCTCGCCCTCCGGCAGCGTCCCACCGCGGATGTGCTCGTCGATCTCGTCGTTCGTCCGCAGCAACTCACGGCTTCTTCGGCTGCCGCCCCGCAGACCACCACGCTCCGCTTCACGCCCGACACCTGGGACATTCCCCAAGCGGTCGTCGTCCACGCCGTCGACGACGCCACCGAGCAGAGCTTGCATCGGTCGTCGGTGCGGCACGCGGCCCGCAGCGCCGACCCGGCCTACGACGGCGTGGGATTGCCCTCCGTGCTGGTGAACATCGTCGACAACGACTTCCCGGCGGTGATGATCCTTCCCACCGATGGTCAGACCGACGTCACCGAAGGAGGAGGGAGCGACACCTACTCGCTGGTGCTCATGCGTCAGCCGACGGGAGACGTGACGATCACTCCAACGCCTGCCGACGGGCAGATCCGCGCCGTGAGTGCCTTCGACGGCAGCGCCGCGCTCGTGTTCACCCCGGCGACCTGGAATCTACCGCAGGCGGTGCGCGTGACGGCCGTCGACGACACCGTGGTGGAAGGGAGGCATGGCGCGTACGTCAACCATGTGATCAGCACGTCGGACGCCGGATACAGCGAAGCCTACGCGCTCCCCGAAGTTGTCTTCATCGCCGACAACGACGCTCCCGCCGCGACGCCACCGACGGTCACGGTCGGCCTCGCTTCCGTCTCCGGGATTCTCGGCTCTGCGATCACCGCCAGTGGCGGCTGGGGGGCAACCGACGCCGGAACGACGGTCTCCCTCTCGGCCTCGATCGGCATCGTGACGCGTCTGGATGGTGGAGCGTGGACGTGGTCGCTTTCCCCCCAGAAGCCGCTCGGTCGCGAGCCGGTGACGATCACCGCGACCGACGACCGGGGGCTCGCGTCGAGCGTGACCTTCACCGTCACCGCCAGGGAGGCCCCCACGGGCTTCAGTGCCGTAGCCGGCGATCGTCTCGCCACGCTTTCCTGGCAAGCTCCCGCTCCCCCCGCATCGCTCCCGACAACCGGCTACTCCATCGAGCAGAGCCTGGATGACGGTGTCACGTGGAGCGGCCTCGCCGACCCGGCCTCCGCCGACACCGGCCTGATCGTCACAGGCCTCGTCAATGGCACGGCCTACCGTTTCCGCGTGGCCGCCAAGGACGCCGATGGCACAGGCCCTTGGTCGGAGCCGTCCGCGTCGGTCGTGCCGCTGGGATTGCCTGCCGCCGCGACGAGCCTCACGGCGACCCCGGGGAGCGGGCAGGTTCGTCTTGCGTGGTCGACCCCCATCGACACCGGCGGCCTGCCGATCAGCGACTACGTCGTCGAAGTGAGCACCGACGGTGGCGCCGGTTGGAGGACGGCCGCCGACGCCGTCTCCGCCTCGGCGACCACGACGATCACCGGCCTCGTCAACGGCACGCCGTACGCCTTCCGCGTCGCGGCTGTCAATGCGCTCGGCCGCGGAGGCTTCACCCCCGGTTCCGCCGCAGCGATCCCGGCACTGCCGGCCGGTATGCCGACGGCTCTCCGCGTCACGCGTGGCAATGGCACGGCGACGCTCGCCTGGAGAGCACCGGCGTCCACCGGTGGCAGCCCGATCACCGACTACGTCCTCCAGTCGAGCCGCGACGCGGGCCGAACCTGGACGCCGATCGATCGTCCGGCGTCGTCTGCCACCTCCGCGACGGTCACGGGACTCGCCAACGGCACGCCGATCGTCTTCCGGGTCGCGGCGGTGAACTCCGTCGGGGTGGCCTCGTTCACGGCGAAGTCGCTCCCCGTGGTTCCGGCCACCACGGCGGGCGAGGCGACCGTCCCGGTGGCGGTGCGTCGCAGCGGACAGGTCAGTTTGTCGTGGTCGGCGCCGGCCTCGACCGGTGGACTGCCAATCAGCGACTATGTTCTGCAGTCGAGTCGTGATGGGGGCCGGACGTGGACAACGATCCCGCGCAAGGCTTCTCCGGCGACGACGGCGACGGTCACCGGCCTCGTCAACGGCACCCCCTAC
>JBIIQL010000559.1:0-2904 GCA_044342095.1 Pirellulales bacterium | reverse complement strand
CTCGTTGCACTGCAGCGCGATGCGCACCGCCATCTGCCCCATGGTGGCCCGGGGGAGGCTGTAGGAGCCGCCGAGGGTCTGCGAGCCGAGAAGGACGTGCATACCGAAGGCACGCCCCTGACGGACGAGGCGGTCAAGGATCAGCGAGGCATCCTGGGCGAGCTTGTCGTCCTCGATGAACAGCTCCTGGAACTCGTCGATGATCAGCAGGATGCGCGGCATCGGGTCGGGATTGCCGGTGCCGCGGAAGCCGGCGAGATCCTGGACGGCGAGATCCCGGAACAAGTCGCCGCGCCGCTTCAGCTCGCGGTCGAGTTGCTCGAGCACCGAGAGGCCGAACTCACGCTCGCTCTCGATGGCGATGACGCGGGCGTGCGGCAGCTCGTAGTGGTCGTAGATCTTGAACTCGACGCCTTTCTTGAAGTCGATGAGGTAAAACTGGACTTCGTTCGGGCTGTAGGTGAGCGCGAGATTCGTGATCAGCGCGTGCATCATCGTCGACTTGCCCGAGCCGGTCTTGCCGGCGATGAGGACGTGTTGGCTCGTCCCCTTGCCGAGCTTCATGTGCTGCATCTTCTTGGCGCCGGCGGGGCCGAGCGGGACGTCGATGCCGCTGGCGGTGCTCCCTGTCCACCACCGGTCTTCCGCGGGCGCCACGCGATCGAAGGGCACTTCGACGCGTTTCGCCGCCTTGGCCGCCTTGCCCACCCGCTGGATGACGTTCGTGAACACCTCGTCGGACGGGCTCTGCTCCACGCCGAGCGGCCACTTCGAGAACTCGGGATCCTGCCAGGTGAAGGTGCCGTCTTTGAGGAGGAGCGTCGTGGCGTGCTGCTCGATGTCGGAGAGACTGAAGTTCGCCGGCATCGTCTGCTTCGTATCGACCGACACGATCGTGGAGACGCCACACCGGGCGCCGCTGGCGGCAATGCTCGCCAGGCGACGGGCGCTGGTCTCGGTGAAGTTGGCCGGGAAGTTGTTGACGACGACGAAACGGTAGGGCTCGGGAACCTCGGCATCGGCGTTGTAAGCGCCGATCGAAGGGTATTCGTTACGGAGATACTTCTGGATCACCAGTTCCATCTGCTCGGTGATGTCGGCCAGCCGCTGCTCGATCTGCTGCGGCTCGGTCCAGATCCGGCTGGTGACGAGGAGCTCGTCGTGATCGGCCAGATGCATGAATCCGGCGAAGTGCTTCCCCAGCCCGAGCGGATCGATGATCGTGAACCGGGTCTGGCCGGCAGGGGCGCCGGAGGCGATCCGCAGGGTGAGCGCCTGGAGGAAGGCGCCGGCGACTTCCTTCTGGTCGGCCGTCGTCTTCACGAGGACCGAGCTCTCGGCGGGGAAGGGGGCGGCCGCCGGCTGCGTCCATGTCGCGGGGCCGAAGGCGTTGAGATCACTGTGTGCCGAGACGCCGCCGGGGATCTTCGCCATCGAAAGGGCAATCGCCCCGAAACGGAGTCCCGGGGGATCGTGGGAGGGAAGGGCTGCCGATCCGTCGGCGAGCGCGTCCCAGGAGGGGAAGCAGGCTGCGTCGATCCGGTTGGCCTCCTCCCACACCGCGGCCGTCTCCCGGCGGACGCGGGCCCAGTCCTCCGTCATCGTGCGGGTGCGCGTAGCGTGGTGCTCGGCGGCGGCTGCCAGACGGGCGTCGCGCTTCGCCTCGCGGCGGCGGACGTCCTCGGCAAGGGCGGCTTCGAGGGCGGCGATGCGGGAGGGATACTTCTCGTCGGCCTCCTTGTGCCCACTTTCGACCTTCGTGCGGATCGTTGTCGTGGCCGTCTGGTATTTCCCCTCGAGCTCCGCCAACTGGGCGTCGCGTTTGGCGGCGAGGTCGGCGAGCGTCTTCTTCGCCCGCGACTCCAGATCGACGAGATCCTGCTTCGCCTTCGCCTCCATCTGCTTCGCCTGAAGGACAGAGCGAACCTTGAGCCATTCGGCCGCCGGGGCGAGGAGCCGCTTGCCGCGGAGGACGTCGCGCTCGATCGCCGTCCACAGATCGAGCGCCTTCTGGGCGGCCTCTTTCTTGAGGCCCCCGAAGATCGTCTTCGACGACTCGAGCGCGAGAAGCTCCTTCGTCCGCGCGATCGCCCCCTCGTGGGCCCCCTTGAGCTGGGCGAGGATCTCATCTCCTTCGGGCATCGGGCCGTCGTCGGCCACCGCCGCGCCCGCCTTGACCCCGCACTTGGTGAGGAACTCCTTCGCCTTGGTCATCGCCTCGTCGAGTTGGCTGCCCCACAAGGCGTGGTCCTTCTCGGCCCGGGCGAGGAGCTTTTGCGGGTCGTTCCGCTTCTCCTTGAAGACTTCCTTCACCGAGCCCTGCTCGAACTCGCTGTCTTCGCGGATCTTCGTCGACTGCTCGTCGCAGGCTCGGCTGATGGTGGCGGCCTTCGACTTTCGCTGCTCGTCGATCTTCTGCTGCTCGGCAACGCCCTGCGACTGGAGACGCTTGAGGACCGCGTCGTATTCCTTCTTCGCCGCCTCGATCTCCTGCTCGTGCTTGGCCGTCGTGGCGGCGACCCCCGCCTTCGCCTCCTCCATGGCCGCCGCGACCTCGCGGTCACGCTCGGCGACGATCTCGTTCTCGAGGCGCGCTCGAGTGGCCGCCGCCGCGCGGAGAAGTTCCACCTGACGGCGGAGGTGATCGCGGTCGTAGGCCTCGACAGTGGTGGCTCCGGCGGCGGGGACAGACGCGTCAGTCGACATGGGGGCTCCGGAAATCGGCAGAGGAAGAGGGAACGCGGTGGATATCCGCAGGGAAGAGGACGCGGTCAGGGAAAAGGACGAGAGGGCTCGCCAGGCACGGCGGGAAGAATGGGGCGGCGGAAGGGAGAGGACCTTCTGCGGCCGTCAGCGTCCTCCCTCGTCGGCGACGTCCCGTGCCGCCCGCGAGAGCACCTCGGC
>JBIIQL010000560.1:0-2904 GCA_044342095.1 Pirellulales bacterium | reverse complement strand
CGAGCGACCGGAGGCGGGTGACCCCGGCAACGACGAGCCGGACGGCCGTGTCGATTTCCTCCTCGGTGGTGAACCGGGAAAGGCCGAAGCGGAGGCTCGAGCGGGCTTGGTCGTCGTCGAGCCCGACGGCGAGGAGGACGTGGCTCGGGCGGGGGTGTTCCGAGGAGCAGGCGCTCCCCGAACTGACCGCGAGCCCGTCGGCGTCGAGCGTCGCCAGGAGCGTCTGCCCGTCAACGCCGGGGACGCGGACATTGAGGTTGTTCACGAGGCGCAACGTCGTGCCGTCGGCGAGGATCGCATCGAGCGGTGGGCCGTTGAGGACGAGCCCGTCGATCCCCGCCGCCAGCTCCGCCATGAGCCGATCGCGGAGCCGGCGCATCCGGGGCACATCGGCCGCCAATTCCACCACCGCCAGTTCCGCCGCCGTCGCCATGCCGACGATTCCGGGGACATCGTGGGTGCCGCTCCGCAGTCCGCGCTCCTGCCCTCCCCCGAAGACGAGCGGATCGATCCGCACCGGTCTCCCCCGGCGCCGCAGCCACAACGCCCCGACCCCCTTGGGCCCGTGAAACTTGTGAGCGGAGAAGCTCGCGAGGTCGGCCCCGAGCGCATCGACGTCGACTGGCATCCGGCCGATCGCCTGGCTGCAGTCGAGATGGAGGAGCCCGCCGCGACGGTGGACCACCTCGGCGATCGCGCGGACATCCTGCACCACGCCGATTTCGTTGTTGGCCAAAAGTGCCGAGACGAGAAACGTGTCGTCGTCCCACGCTTCGTCGATCGCCGCCGGATCGATCCTCCCGGCCAGCCCCGGAATCGACTGCGGCCCGACCGGCAGCCGCTCGATGGAAAAGCCCCGGCGGGCGAGATGGTCGAGCGTGTCGAGCACCGCGGGATGTTCGGTGGCGAGGGTCAGGATCCTCCCCGGCCGCTCCTCCCGGCTCCCGTGCCGCGCCGCTGCCCCCTGGAGGGCGAGGTTGATCGCCTCGGTCGCGCCGGAGGTGAAGACGATCTCCCGGAGGTCGGCGCCGATGGCCGCCGCCATTTTGGCGCGCGACGCATCGACAGCATCACGCGCCTCCCGGCCCATGCCATGGGTGGCGCTGCCGGCATTGCCGTAGCGCTCCGTGAGCCAGGGGAGCATCGCATCGAGGACGCGCGGGTCGAGGCGGGTGGTGGCGTGGTTGTCGAGGTAGGTCGGCATGCCGGCACGCTGCTTTCATCCGCGTCGGGGTCAGGCGAGCCGACCGGCCAGGAGGGCGTCGAGGGTGATCTGCGACCAGGTCTCGAAGCGATCGCGGTCGGCCAGGAGCTCCGCGAGCGTGGCAAACCCACAGTCGAGGAGATCGGCCTCGCGCGACGACACCTCCGGTCGCTCGAGATCGATGACATGAACGATGCCGAGATGGACGCTCCCCACCGGCGTGGCATCGTCGTTGATGAGACCGACGCAGCGGCTCGTCCAGGCACCACCGATCGCCACCTCCTCGTCGAGCTCGCGGCGCATCCCCGCTTCGTACGACGCGTCGTCTCCCGCGCCGCCGTCGAGCGTGGAGATGTGGCCACCGATCCCCACCGATCGCTTCGCCCGCAGGCGTGCCTCCCCCTGCCCACCCCCGCGGGTGTAGGCGAGGAACCGACGGACACCATCGTCGCCGATCGACGAGAGCACACAGTAAGGAATGAGCTGTTTGAAGGAGGGATCCTCCTCGACCTTTCCGCGCGGCTGCCAGCAGGTGTGGCGCGGATCGAGGAGGTGGGGAAGATAGGCGGCGGTGTCGGCACTGAAGCCCTGGAAGATCCCCACCCGCTCGAACACCGCCCGCGGCACCACGAGCACCTGTTCTTCATGCGTCTGCGTCATCGGCATCGTCCTCGGGAGCGTGTCGGAGGCTACGGCGGGCGTTATAGCCGATTCGCTACCGCGCGGGGACGCCCCGGACCGAACGGGCGTCAATTGCCGACAGCCAAGAGCGACCGCGCTTCAGAGGCACGCCCTGCTCGGAGGGCTGCAGCTGCCCGGTCGAGGCGATCTCGCTCACCGGTGGCTCCGCGCCGCCGCGCTTCGAAGAGCCGACGGGGAAGGTCGAGGTCGTCGCGTGTCCATGGAAACCCGGCGTCGCGGGCGCGCCTCGCCTCCTGGATCACGGCCAGATCGCGGAGCCCGAACTCGCGGCTCGGCTCGACGATCGTCCCCTCCCCCCAGTCGTTCCACGTCGCCACTTGGATGATCGGCGCCCCGGTGCCGAGCGCGGCGACAAACGTCTCCCGAAACGTCGCTCCGTCGTCGTCGGCGACGTGCCCCCAACTGGCATGGACCTTCGCCTCGGCGTAGATGTCGTGGAAGCGCGGGTAGGCAACCGGGATCCGCTGCGGCCACTCCCCCGAACGCTCGTTGAACGCTTTGACCGCGGCGATCCCCTCCTGCGGCACCGGCCAGTCGAAGGCGCCGACCGCCGCAGGGCGACGACGGTGCTCGCTCAGGTAGGCCACCGGCGTCGCCAACTCGTCGAGCACCTTCGTCCACTCTTCATCGTCGAGCCCCGCCTGGCCGAACGAGAGGAGGAGCGGCTGGCCATCGAGCCGGGCATAGGAGGGAAGGCCGAACCAGTGATCGGCCAGCCAGCGGAGCTCGCCGGCGGCGTGCGAAACGCGATCGGCGGCTCCGATCCGCCCTGCTTCGACAAGGGCGGGGATCGTCTGATCCTCGTAGCAGATCGCACACGACATCCCCAGTCGCGCGGCAGCCTCGACGATCCGGGTCGTCGCCCGGTGGAGCGCGGCATGGTCGCGAAACTCGGCCCGGCCGTACCAGTCGACGATCACCCCATCGATCCCGGCGAGCTTCATCGTGAGGAGCTGATACTCGATCACTGCCGGATCGGAAGAATCGTAGGGACCGAT
>JBIIQL010000558.1:0-2913 GCA_044342095.1 Pirellulales bacterium | reverse complement strand
CGGAGGCGCGGCGCCGACGCCGGCCCGCGTTTCAAAGCGCGGCTCCCTCGGCGAGTCGCTCGTCTGCTCGAGTGCCTTCACGTCGTTCGATCACCGTCCCCCGTCGATGGGAGGCCCCGACGGGGGACGCGCAGCCCGCGATCGCCTCGAGGAGGCCTGCCTGATCTCCCGGACCTGGGGGGACGGCTACGGCTACCTCCTCGTCGCCACCGGCCGGGCCGACCTGATGGTCGATCCCCTCATGAACGCCTGGGACGCAGCCGCCGTGGAGACCGTGATCCGCGAAGCGGGAGGCCGCTTCACCGATTGGCAGGGGCGGGAGCGAATCGATTCAGGGGATGGCATCGCCACCAACGGCCTCGTCCACGAGGCCGCCCTGGCCATTCTCCGCCGGAGCCAGCCCGCCCCCGGGTAAAAGCCTTTCCCAGGGAGAGAATCCCGGGCGTTCCAGGCCCTCTCGCGGACATCCCCGGTCCCCTGAACCTGGGCGGATTCGCCCGGAATTGGCCTGCTGGGCATGGTGGAGCCCCGTTCGTCTTGCGGGATCGGGCCGAATGGCTATTCTCAAAGGCTTCCCTGGGGTTCGCCGGTCATTGGCGGGCCCCTGTCCCCCGTTCACGCGATGAAAGAAAAGTACCGTGGCACGTTCCTGTGAGGTCTGCGGCAAGGGTTTTTCGATGGGCAACACCGTCACCCTGCGCGGCAAGGCCAAGTACCTCGGCGGCGTCGGCACCAAGGTGACCGGCATCTCGCGGAGGAAGTTCAAGCCGAATCTTCAGCGTCTCCGGGTAACCGTGGGCCGCGGCACCGCCAAGACGCTCCTTGTCTGCACGCAGTGCATCAAGGGAGGGGCGGTCACGAAGCTCGTCCGCCAGCAGCCTTTCCGCCTGCCGAGCGTCGAGAAGGCCAAGCCGAACACGCCGGAGGTGGTGCCGTCCGGCCCCCGCGCTCGTCCCTGACCGTGCGTTTCGTGACCGTGGCTTCCTGAGCTTGGTTTCCTGAGCCTGGTTTCCTCCGCTTGGCCCAAGACCGGCAAGCCCGGTCGTCGGCGCTGAACTGTTGCCCCTCGCCGGCCGTCTGGCGGGGGCACCATCGGGACGCTCTGGATCGCGATCCGATCCCGGCGGTCTGGATCGGCTCAGGGGTTGGCTCTGGGATCGGCCCGGAGACGACGTGGTCAGCCCCGGCAGGGTGGCATGGTAGTTTTGGTGCGCCGGCCGGTCAGCCGAGGTTTGCCATCCCCATCTGCGAGGTTGACGATGTCCCTCTCCCGCAACGACGTCGCCAAAGTCGGGCTCCTCGCCCGCTTGGCCCTTTCGGATGCCGACCTCGACACGATGACCCGCGAGTTGTCGTCGATCGTCGGCTTCGTCGGCCAACTCGAGAAGATCGACACGGCCAACGTCGCACCGCTCGCCCATCCGCTCGATACGCAGAACGTCTTCCGAGAGGACATGCCCAAGCCCTCGCTGACGACCGCGGAGGCGCTCCAGTCGGCGCCCCGCCACGATGGCGAGTGCTTCCTCGTCCCGGCCGTCCTCGGCGACACGGGCGCCGCCTGACGGCTCCGCCTTCCCCCCGACGTCCCGGTCGATCGGCTGATTCCGTGATCCCCGCAGACTCCTCCCGAGTCTCGGGTTCCCCCGCCTCCCCGAGCCGCGCACCTGCCATGCAACCTTCCGACATGTCCGCCGTCGACCTTGTCACCGCTGTCCGCCAGGGCGACCTGACGTCCCTGCGGGCCACCGAGGCCTTCCTCGAACAGATCGAACGGCTCGACGGCCAGATCAACGCCTTCCTTTCGGTCGACCGTGACGGGGCGCTCCGCACTGCCGCCGCGATCGACGCCAAGCGGAAGGCCGGGAAGACCCTCGGCCCCCTGGCTGGGCTGCCGGTGGCCGTCAAGGACGCGCTGTGCACCTCCGACCAGCCGACGACCTGTGCCTCGAAGATGCTCGCCGGCTTCCGCCCCCCGTACGACGCCGAGGTCGTGGCGCGTTTGCGCGCCGCCGACGCCGTCATCGTCGGCAAGACGAACATGGATGAGTTCGCGATGGGGGGATCGAACGAAAACTCCGCCTTCGGCCCGGTCCACAATCCGTGGGATCTGACCCGCGCACCGGGCGGCTCCAGCGGCGGCTCGGCGGCGTGCGTGGCGGCCGACATGGCGCCGGTGGCGATCGGCTCCGACACGGGCGGATCGATCCGGCAGCCGGCGGGCCTGTGCGGGATCACCGGCCTGAAACCGACCTACGGCCGGGTGAGCCGCCGCGGCCTCGTGGCCTTTGCGTCGAGCCTCGATCAGATCGGCCCGATGGCCCGCTCCGCCGCCGACTGCGCCCTCCTGCTCGAGACGATCGCCGGTCACGATCCCGGTGACGCCACGTCACTCGATCTCCCCGTCCCGAGCTACGGCGCCGATCTCGAGCGTCCACTCGAGGGAGTGAGGATCGGCCGGGTTCCGGCGCACTTCGGGGCCGGGCTCGACCCGGAGGTGGCCCATGCCGTCGAGGAGGCCTTCGCCGCCTTCCGCGCAGCCGGGGCGACGATCATCGACATCGACATGCCGCACGCCGATGCCGGCGTCGCCACCTACTACCTCGTCGCCCCCTGCGAGGCGTCGAGCAATCTGGCTCGCTACGACGGAGCACACTATGGACACCGGGCCGAGCCCGGGGGGGGACACCGGGCCCAGCCGGGCAAGCTACAACCGGCCGAGCCGGTGAGCGGCCAGGGGAGCGCGAGTGGCGGATTCGAGTCGGCGCTGGTCGAGATGTATTGCCGCAGCCGGGCCGAGGGATTCGGGCCGGAAGTGAAGCGTCGGATCATGCTCGGCACCTACGCCCTCTCCGCCGGTTACTACGACGCCTATTACGCCAAGGCCCTCAAGGTCCGCCGCCTCATCCGCCAGGA
>JBIIQL010000557.1:0-2914 GCA_044342095.1 Pirellulales bacterium | reverse complement strand
TCCAGCCCCAGCCGTGGATGCTCGGCCGCAACCAGGAGCGCCTCTCCTGACGCCCATTCTCGGCGCCGTCAGCGATGGTTGAAAAAAGAGCCTCCTCAGCAGAATCTGTGGGTGACTTCCGGCTCTGGTAAGCGTCCCATTGCGTGTAGCAGGGCGAATTCGATGCCTTGAGCGGTTCTGAAGCCATACGCTTTTCTGGTGGTCAGTTTTGCTTTGCCATTGAAACCCTCGACGACGCCCGAAGAAATCGTGCCTGCGGCTCGAAACCAGTTGAGGATCAGGTCGTGATGGCGTCGCAGGCTCCGAGCGACTTTCTTCATTGGGCCAAGCCGACTGCGCATCGCTTCTTTGCACCAGGAGTCGAGAAACTTCGCTGCCCGCTTCGGGCTTACGCACTCCCAGAATCGCTGGAAGTCTTCGCGGAGCAGAAGGGCCTCGACGCTCTTGAGATTGTATTGCATCAGATCGGCGAGCCTTGCGGCCTGGCTGTCGGTGAGATTCTCCGGCCGTTTGAGCAGACACCACCGCGACTTGGTGAGGATGGGCTCCCAGCCGTCTCGTTGCAGCTCGGCGACTTCCTTCCGTCGCACCTCATCGATCGCCACGTTCATGTTCCGCATGATGTGGAATCGATCGAGCACGTGCACCGCGTTCGGGATCTGCTCGGCAATCACCTTGAGGTAGGGCTTCCACATGTCGCTGCACACGAACTGGATGCCGGAGCGGACATCGTCGGTGAGCAATTCGAAGAACCGCCGCAGGCTCTGCTCGGTCCGCTCGTGCGACACCCACAGGAGCCGCTTGGCGCCGCTGATCTGGTAGACGAGCGTGAGGTAGGTGTGGCCGCTGCGCCACTGGATCTCGTCCACGCCGATCGCTTCGATCCCGGAGAGATCACGATGGGCGATGCCCCACAAGACCGCGTGTTTTACGGCTCGAAACACGTTATCCCAGGTCGTGTTGAAGGCTGCAGCCGTCTCCGTCCACGACAGCCGTTTCGCCCATCGGGCGAGGAACCAGCGGTAGGTCGTCGTCAGATGCTCCTTGCCCTCGGCCCACGGCACGCACTCGACGGTCACGCCGCACTTCGGGCAATCGACCCGCCGCAAGGCGTAGACGAAGAACACCGCGATGTTCCACAGCGGCACGAACTCGAACCTTCTGACCGCGAGCCGATCGTAGCCGGGACGCTTCTTGCCGCAGCCGGAGCAGATCGGCCGGCCATTGGCCCGGGGCTCGATATCCACCTCCAGGAACGGCTGCCCCCCCTCAGATTTGATCAGCCGCTGCTCTTTGTAGACAAAGGACTTGAGCGGCTCGACGCGATTGAGAATACTCTTGAGGTGCATCCTGCGGTGGCTCCGGGAGAGGGGCTGTATAAGCAACCGCATCTTTACCGCATGACGCCGCAGGATGCATCTTTCTCTCCATGGTCCGCCCGAAGGGCGGTGCTGCCAGGCGGCGAACCGCCGCCGCATGCCCGGTTTTGCGGCGCGGGAGGGAGCCCGCGAAGTGGCAGGTCGCACGGCGAGGCGCCGCGCTCTGGTGGATGCCGATCCATCCGAACTGGAAAGCCGCTGACGGTAGCAATCAGCCCAGAGGGGCTCTCGTAATGCCCGTGGAAGGACCGCTCTCAAGCCCCTTTTTCACCCACGGATTCTGCCGGGGAGCCACAAAAAGAAACAGGCTGCCGTCGGCCGGATCGCCGCCGAAACTGCCGCGAATGATTCCCGACAGGCCGTCGAAGCTCTTTCGCATGTCGGTGGCGCCGGCGTGGAGATAGATCGTCGGCGGAGGGGCGATGCTCAGCATGGCTCGGACTCGCCTGCGAGTGCTCGGGCCACGGCCTTCACGAGATCCTCGCGGTCCTCCGGGATCTCCATCACCGCGCCACCGGCGAAGCGGATCGTGACGGCCTGACGGCTCATGACTTCGACTGGGGCGAAGCGGGCCACCGCCACAGCCGGCGTCGCCCAGGCCGTCTCATCGACCGAGACGTCCCGGAGCTTCCGCTGCCAGTAGTGGAAGGTCGCGATCGACACTCCCTCGCGGTCGCAGAATCGGCCCACCGTGAGACCTGACTCGCCGAAGCGCGCCAGCCGCCGCTCCCACGCCGCAGCCTTCCGCGGATCCGACTGCCGACCCATGAATCGCCTCCTCATCGACGGGATCTTTGATCACCGTCCGGAGGCTATCAGGGCATGCAAGGGTGGTTGTGGTGGGCGCACACTTTGACTCAGCAGACGATCGCGGACCATGACTTCGCAAACACTCGCTCCGTCAACGACGGAATCTTCCCTATCCTCGGGAGCGTCTGACATCCCCTTTGTGACCTGCACTTGGTCGCGGGACGTCCATTACGCGAAGGCGCTGCTGGGAAGCATCCGCCACTTCTATCCAGACCGTCGGATCATCGTCATCGCCGAGCGGGATCTTCCCCGTCGCGACATCGCGCAGATCGAACGGTTTCCGAATGCCGAGGTCATCCCGGTGATGGACCTCATCCGGCGACACAAACTGTACTTGGTTGGCCTGCTTAACAAATTGAACCTGCTGTTTCTGCCGGGAGTTCAGCGGTCGATCTTTTGCGATGCCGATTCAATCCTGGTGGAAAACGTTGCAGAGAAGGTCGATCCCAGGAAAGTATTCATATCATTTTCTGCCAGCACGGTTGACCTCGAGGAGCCCCATCGCCGCAAAATCTTCAATGACTGGGCGATTTCCCTCGATCACGCTTGGCTCTTTGACGAAGGCTTTCCTAGGAAAACCTGCCGTTACATCCAATCCAGCCACTTCGCCGTCAACACCGAGCGGTTTCCCTACGACCTGCTCCACCGCATGCTCCCCCACCTGGCCTTCCAGCACGGCGAGTCCGCCCCGCTCCGGGCCGGGGACCAGGGATTCTGGAACCTCC
>JBIIQL010000556.1:0-2917 GCA_044342095.1 Pirellulales bacterium | reverse complement strand
GGGCTCATTCGCCACTTTTTGCCCCTCCGGGTAGCGCCGGAATGGCGCTTTTTTTGTGGGAGAATGGTCTATGCTTGCATGCTATTAAGGGTGGTTGCGGCACCCCCCTGAGGTGGTGTACTTTTCCGATACGTCGCAAGGGGTGGGAGTGGTTTTTAAAAACGGCTCTCTTCGTTTTCGGTGTTCGTTCTCGACGGTGGAGTCTTGGTTGGCCCCGGCTCCCTGGATTGGGAATCGCTCGCCGACGCTGCCGTGGTGACAGGGCAGGAAAAGGAGTGACGTCATATGGCCAGGATGAGTCTTCGCGATCGGATTCTCCGCGCCTGGAGGCTGCGGCTCCGACGGACGGCCGTCACCCGCCAGCAGGCCCGCGTGGCCTCGACGCTGCGCCTTGAGGGCCTCGAGTCCCGGGCCCTTCTCGATGGAGCCGGGATCCTCTTTCCGACGCTCGCCCCGCAACTGACGCCGTTCACGACGTCGGCGAATGTCCTCAAGCACTCGACCGTCAGCATGGTCGTGCCGGCGACCTCGGCCAACCCGGTCGGGCTCTCCTATTCGCTCGGCGCGGATGCCCCCGCTTGGGCGACGATCGGGCGGACTTCCGGCCTGCTCTCCCTCAGCCCCGGTGCGGACGGCGCAAGCGGCGCGTTCGACGTCCTCGTCAACGAGAGTGGGCAGGCCCCGACGGCGCGGCGAGTGGCCGTGTCGGTGTTCTCCGCCGGCGTCGTCGGAAACGATCTGGTTGTCTACGGCTCGTCGGGCAACGACCGGCTGCAGGTCGTCGCTGATGGCGTGGCCTCGGTCACCGCCGGCGGTGTCCCGCTGCCGATCCTCCTCCCCGGTGGGGCCGTCGCCGGTTCCTTCGATCCAACCGCCAGCGGCGGTTCGCTGTTTGTCGATCTCGGCACCGGTGTCGATGTCTTCAAGGCCAGCGGCAATGCCTCGATCGTCGTCCGTTCCGCGTCCGCTCCGACCGCGCCGGCCGGCGATTTGCTCGACGTCGCGGCCTGGAGTGGCAACCTGACGCTCGACGCCGGTGTTGGCACCCTCGACGTGACGAATGCGGCGTCGCCGGCGGGGGCTGCGGCCGACACGCTCCTCGTGGGATCCAAACTGCGAAACGTGTCGATTTCCGCCGGCACGATCCACTGTGCCCAAGCGGTGCAGGCCGATGCGGTCTCGCTCCGGGCCGCGAGCGCCGATCTCCGCTCGGCCAATTTCGGCACGGCCAGCCTCACGCTCCCGCAGGCCGGCGCGGCGGTCAATCTGGCCGGCGCCGGATTCGGCAACTTGCTCGTCACCGGGGCCGGATCGGTCGTCGATTTGTCGGTCGCGACCTTCGGGACGATTCTCAACACGGCCAACGGCGCCACGATCAACCTCGCCGGAGCCCAGTTCTCCTCGCTGGTCAACGAGGGGCTCGAGTCGACGATCAACATCGGTAACGCGAACTTCAAGGCGCTCGTCAAGCAGACCAGCTCGATCAGTCTCGGTGGTATCAAGTTCGACGCCCTGATCAACAAGGGGTCGGGCACGAAGATCAACCTTGGCGGCGCCGACTTCAGCTCCTTGGCCGAGCAGACTGCTGACATCACCGTCGGCGGCATCGAGTTCCGTTCGATCGAGAACACCGCCGACAACGTCACCGTGACCATCGGCGGGGTCGATTTCGGGACGCTCGTCGAACAGGGGGGGGCGATTTCGGTCGGGGCGATCAAGTTCGACGCGCTGATCAACAAGGGTTCGGGCACGAAGATCAATCTCGGCGGCGCCAATTTCAAGGCGCTGGTCAAGCAGACCGCCACGATCAGTCTCGGTGGCGCTGCCTTCAATGCCCTCGTGAATCAGAGCGACGGGATGACGCTCGATCTCGGCGCTGCCAACTTCAAGGCGCTGGTTAAGCAGACCGCCACGATCAGCCTCGGTGGAGCCGAGTTCGCAACGCTCCTCAACGAGGGGGCTCTGACCACGATCAACGTCGGCGGCGCCGACTTCGGGGTGCTCGTCGAACAGGGGGGCGTGATTTCGGTCGGGGCGATCAAGTTCGATGCCCTGATCAACAAGGGTACGGGCACGAAGATCAATCTCGGCGGTGCCAATTTCAAGGCGCTCGTCAGGCAGACTGCCACGATCAGCCTCGGCGGCGTCCAGATCCAGGGGCTTCTCAACACGGCCGACGGCGTGACGATCCAGACCGCTCCGGCCGATTTCAGTGCGCTGGTGAGCCGGGCGGCCGGCACGACGATCGACGTTGGCAGAGTGACCCTCGGCAGCCTCGTGAACTCCGGGAGCGATGTCTCGATCGACCTCGCGGACGCGACCTTGACGATCCTCGTCAACGCCGATCCCGTCGCCGTCTCGCAACCGGGGGTCGACCTCACGACCCTGGCGGATGTCGGCAGCCGGACGCGGATCAAGCTGACCCGCGCGACCTTCGACACGCTCGTCAACGCCGGGAGCGGGTCGACGATCACTGTCCAGGAGGGGACGTTCACGACGCTCGTCAATTCCGGCAATGCGGCGGGAACGGGGATCGCCCTCGGCGGCGCCACCTTCCAGACGCTCGCCAACTACGGCACCTCGGCCACCCTCGATATCGGTGGTGCCAACCTCAAGGCGCTCATCAAGCAGACGAGCACGATCAGCCTCGGCGGCATCAAGTTTGACGCGCTGATCAACAAGGGAACCGGCACGAAGATCAATCTCGGCGGTGCCGACCTCGGATCCCTCGTCGAGCAGACTGCACCGATCACGGTGGGCGGCGTCGAGTTCGGCACGCTTCTCAACACCGCCGATGGGGTGGAGATCAACGTCGGTGGCGCGAACTTCAAGGCCCTGATCAAGCAGACGGCCACGATCAGTCTCGGTGGCATCAAGTTCGACGCGCTGATCAACAAGGGAACGGGGACGAAGATCA
>JBIIQL010000555.1:0-2920 GCA_044342095.1 Pirellulales bacterium | reverse complement strand
TCCTGCACCGGATGACGTGCGTTGTTCCCGAGGAATCCGCACGATCCTGGGGTGACCGCAGCCCGACTTTCGGCTTCGGCTCCACTCACCAATCCCCTGGTCGTGTGTTCGAATCGCACCGCGCTTGGTTGTTTCTTTTCACTCCCGCCAGACAACCGTGAGATCCCCTTCCATGCCCCGCCCCTTCACGGCCGCCGTCGTCGCCGCGCTGATGGCGCTTTTCATCCAACCTGTGTCGGCCCAGAACTGGCCCGATTGGCGCGGGCCGAACCATGACGGCACGGCGACCGCGACCGGCCTGCCGACCGAGTGGTCGAAGGAAGGGAAGAACCTCCGCTGGCGGACGCCGCTGCCCGGCCGGGCCGGCGCCACCCCCTGCGTCTGGGGCGAACGGATCTTTCTCACGAGCAACGAAGGAGACGACCTCGTCGTCCTCGGGCTCTCGATGAAGGATGGGCAGATCCTCTGGAAGAAGCGCGTCGGGAGCGGCAACCAAGACGCCCGGGCCGGCGAGGGCAACTCCGCCTCCCCTTCCCCGTCGACCGACGGGAAGCATGTCTGGAGCTTCTTCGGCACCGGCATCCTCGCCTGCCACACCGTCGACGGCGACGAGGTGTGGACGGCCGACGTCAACGAGCGCTTCGGACGGATCGACATCCAGTTCGGGATGACCTCGACGCCGGTCCTCGACGAAGGTGCCCTCTATCTCCAGTTGATCCACGGCCCGATGAAGCTCGACGACCAGACGCGCACCGGGAAGGTCGTCAAGCTCGATGCCGCGACCGGGAAGACGATCTGGGAGGTCGAGCGCCCCACCGACGCCCAGTTCGAATGCAAGCACGCCTACGCCTCGCCGGCCGTCTACCGTGACGGCGAGCGGGAGTTCCTCGTCGTCCATGGTGCCGACTGCATCACCGGCCACGCCCTCGGCGACGGCCGGGAGCTGTGGCGGTTTGCGAAGCTCAATGGCCCCACCGAGACCAATCCCAAGCCGCACGACCCGACCTTCCGCTTCGTCGCCTCCCCCGGCATCGTTCCGGGGATGATCGTCGTTCCGACGGCCAAGGGGGGCCCGACGGTGGGGCTCAAGGTCTCGGACGCGCTCGCGGGCGACTGCTCCGACAAGCCAGAGGTGATCGCCTGGGTCCATCCCCGCACCCCCGACGTCAGCACCCCAATGATCGCCGACGGCCTCGTCTACCTCCTCCACAACGACGGCAAGCTCCAATGCCTCGACGCCGCCACCGGCACGGAACTGTGGTTTGAGCGGACGCACACCGGCCAGCATCGGACGAGCCCGCTCCTCGTCGACGGCCGGCTGTGGTTCGGATCGAACGATGGCTGGGTGTCGATCGTGAACGCGGGTCGGTCGTTCGATCTCGTCAATTCGATCGAGCTCGGCGAGCCGGTGACCGCGTCGCTCTTGGTCGCCGACGGCGTGCTTCTCGTCCGCTCCTACGACGCCCTCTACGCGATCGGTGGAGGCACGAAGTGAGACTCGCCTCGCGGCCGACGGAATCTCACGCCAGCCGCGCGACGATCGCGTCGGCCAGTGCCGTCGCCGCCGGCGGATGACGGCGGAGCCAGAGCTCCGGCTCGATCAGCTCCAATTCCATCACGGCCCACGCCCCGTCGGTGCGGCGCACGAGATCGACCCGCCCGTAGGCCGGAGGGCTTTCGCACGCCGCCATCGCCGCTTCGGCCAGGCTGATCTGTGCCGCTGTCGGGGTGCAGGGATGGACCGTCCCGCCGTGGTCGTCCTGGACGCGGAAATCCCCGGGCTTCGCCCGCTTGGTCAGGGCATGGGTGAATCGCCCCCCGACCATGACAAGCGTGTCCTCGCCATGGTCGATGATGTCGGGCTCGAACGACTGAACGAGAAACGCCTCAGCGGCGAGGAGCCCGTTGATAGCCCCCTCGAGCGCACCGGCTCCCCCGGCGTCGAAGCGATGAGTGTGGCGTGCTCCACCGGAGATCGCCGGCTTCACGACGCCCTCCTTCCATCCTTCGGCCGCAAGGATCCCGGCGAGATCGGCGCTGGCACCACGCTCGAGAAACCGGGTCGGAACGATCGGCACGCCACGGGCAGCGAGGTCGGCGAGGTAATGCTTGTCGAGGTTCCAACGCACCGTCGCGGTGTCGTTGATCAACCGGGCCACCGGCCCGACGCGGTCGAGCCAGGCGGCAAACTCCCCCTGACGATCGTAGTAATCCCACGTCGTGCGGAACACGACCGCACGAAAAGCTCCCCAGTCGATCCGTTCGTCGGCCCAGTCGAGACGAACGCTCGACAGCCCCCGCGCCGCGAGAGCGTCGGCGAGGAGCCGGTCATCGGCGAGGATGTTGCCGAGATACCAATCCCCCGGCTCGGCCGCGGAGGCCTCGTAGCGGCGGTCGGTGAGCAGGGCGATATCGGCACGCGGTCCGGCCATCCACAGTCTCCTGGCGGTCGGCCGGACCGCGCGTGCGGAAAAGGAATCACCAATCGCCGACAGACTGCCCGTCGGCCGGATGACAGACGTTCGCCCATGCCACCGGGTCGATGTCCCCTTGGACCGACCGAACGCTGGCATCGCCGAGGGTGACGCTCATCCCGCCGTAATGGGGCGTCTGCGCCCGGGCGGAATCGCACGCCTTGATCCAGTGCGGGGCGGCCTGGAACACCGCACAAGCGGTGTAGCCGGCCGTCGACGGCGTCTGCATCGTCTCGTTGATGCAGAACACCGGGCGCCAGCGGCTGTTGGAATCGCTCCACAGATTGCCGTTGGTGCTCGAATCGTTGACGTTGCCGCTCGACCCGCAGGTTCCGTACTTCTCGGCGATCAGCACGGTGCTCGTCGTGCCGTCGGGCATCGACTGAGAGATCCGCGAGGTCCCCTGGATGCGGGCCTCGGGGGTGGCGGCGGTGGGATTTCCGAAG
>JBIIQL010000554.1:0-2927 GCA_044342095.1 Pirellulales bacterium | reverse complement strand
CCGTCGCCCCGCCTGCTGCCGATCCAGGCGTTCGCCCGGCGTCGTTCGATGCTCCGGCTGCCGCCCGCTAGCAGCCGGTTGTCAGCCGCGCCACGCCGCCCGTCGGATCGCTCCGCTCCCGGCCGAAGGCCAGGGGCAGAGGCGATTCCGACGGCGCGGGCGTAGGGGGCTCGGGCTCACTCGAGCTCTGGCAGGACGGCCTCGGCCTGGGCCGCTTCGCGGAGCTTCTCGAGCGCCTTGGCCTCGATCTGCCGGACCCGCTCCTTCGTCACGCCCAGGGCCGTGCCGACTTCCTTGAGGGTCTGCGGCTCGTGCCCGCGGTCGAGGCCGTAGCGGCGGATGATGATCGTCTGCTCGCGCGAGTCGAGGCGATCGAGGAACCGCCCCACCTGCTGGAGCCGGTCCGATTCCGCCATCCGCAGCTGGTTCTCGTCGGTCCGCGGGTCGGCGGCCGTCTGCAGCATCTCCATGTCGGCCGCCCGGAACCGCTCGCGGCGTTTGTGCTCGTCGGGGATCGTGCGGGCGTAGTTCTTCATGATCGCCCACGACGCGTAGGTGCTGAACTTGTTGCCACGGGCGTAGTCAAACTTCTCCACCGCGCGGATCAACGACATGTTGCCATCGCTGACGAGGTCGAAGAAGCTGTCGCCGGGGGCCACCCGCCGCTTGGCGATCGACACCACGAGCCGAAGGTTGGAACGCACGAGCCGGTTCTTCAGGGCCACGATCTCCTCGTAGATCGAGTCGATCTGGTCCATCAACCGCGTGCTCGGCTTCTCGGCGTCGAGCTGGTCGCGGAGTGCCTTCGCCTTGTGCTTGAGGTAGTTGAACTTCCGGAACAGCCACACCTCCTGCTCGCGGTTGAGCAACGGCACCTCGTAAAGACTGGCGAGGTAGGCCGGTAGGCCGGTGGGGCGCCGCGTCCTCTTCGCCGGCTCGTCGAGTCCGGGGAAGGGCTGGTTGACCACCTCCTCGGCCGTGCGGCGGTCGAAGAGGGCGTTGGGGATGTAATCGAGCGGAAGAAGCATCGTGTGGGCGGCCCGCTGGGCGAGGATCACCCGGTAGATGCTCGCCTTGGAGCGGTGGTAACGCTTGGCGATCGAATCGACCGCTTCGCCCCGCGACCAGAGCTGGAAGATCCGCTCGCAGGTCTCCGGACGGAGGCGGCCGTCAGCGGCCGGGAAGACCTCGACGCCGGGGTTTTCCTGGTCGTGATGCTTGATGGTGTAGCGGATCGTCTCGACGCTGCGGTTGAGACGCTTCGCGATCCGCCGATGGACGTCGGCGGGGCAGGCGCCCGCCGCGGCCAGGCGGCGCGCCCAGGCGATGATCTTGCCATGTTCCTCGGGAGAGAGCTGACTGAAGCGACTCCCTCGCTCGATGCGCAGCGGGTTGTCGGCGACGAACCGCTCCACATCACGGACGAGGAATCCGACCCGCTTCCGCCCCCCCACGTCGTGACTGCGGGCGACGAGGCCGTGGGCCCGCCACCGCGAGATCGTCTTCGTGGAGACGTTGAACCGGGAGGCGAGCTCCTCGATCGAGAGCACGCCGTCCTCCCCAGCAGGCGCGACATCGCCGTCCTGCCGAGAGGCACCAGCACCCACCACCTCACCGCTCACGCCAGCGGTGGAACGGGGCTCGAAATCAATCTGCTCTTCCATGAACAGGCGCACGACAGGACCTTGGGAATCAGAACGCATCGCTTTCCTCCTTGGCCGGCCATCCGAAGCCGGTCGTTGGTTTGGTCGGAACCGGGCCTGCGGGCGACCCCTGACTTCGCCCGCGGCCCCGATGCTCCGAGACAGTGTTTCACGCGACCTACAGAACTGGCAATCGACCCGCCCGGCGGCTTCCCCACCGGCCACTCGACCTGCCGAAACGTGCACCGCGTCGCCGATTTGTCGGCGTGGATTCGCCCGCCGCTGCCGGCAGGAGTCTTCGCGGTGAGCTGTCGCACGATTCCGGGCCGGTGCCTTGCGAGGCCGGCGCTGTTGTCGGAATCGATGGGCGGGCCCTCCTGTGCCCCCCGTTCCCGTATCCGGGACGCCGATTTATACGGTCGGTGGCAGAAAAAGTTCTTCGGACCGAGGCTTGTTCTCCAGTTTTTTTCTGCGACGCCCCAAAACGGGCGTTGAAGGAGCCTTTGTGTGTGATCCTAAAGTGTTTGATGGCATTGCTTTGTGTCGATAGGCCTCGGTGGCGTCAACGGGCTCCTCGCAAGGCTTCCGGCCAAAGAGTCTGCTCACACTGGGTAGATTGGACTTGAGGACACCTGGTACCAGTCTTTCTGGGGAGGGCTGACGCGGCCGGCGTCGAAGTGCCGCCGGTCCGCGTCGGGGAACGATTCCCAGCCGCGCCCGCGGCTGGAGGACCCCGCTTGACTCCCCCCGTCATGGCATGGAATACTCGGAGATTCCCGATGTGTTGACCTCGCAGCGGCGTTGAGCACGTCTTCGAGCACGTTTTGCGTGTCCCGCGGTTCGTCGCCGGGTGCCGGTTTGGAGCCGGTTGAAGGAAGTGGGAATCGGTTCCCGGCCGGTTGAACGACTGAAACGTTCGGCCGCGGTGTCGGGCCGGCAGGTGGTCGGGAGTCCGGCCTGCCGGATTCCAGTGGGCGTGGGATCGGGGCAGGTTGACGGTGCCGCCGACGCGGCACATCGCCTGACAATTCGTCGGAGTCCGGAGGCGTGAGCCATCGATAAGAACCATCGCATCAACGAGCAGATCCGGATTTCCCCGATCCGCGTGATCACCGCCGAAGGTGGGCAACTCGGGATCATCCCCACCGACGAGGCGTTGGCCCGTGCTCGCGAGGCAGGGCTTGATCTGGTCGAGGTGGCCCCGAACGAAAAGCCGCCCGTCTGTCGGATCATGGACTTCGGCAAGTTCAAGTATCAGCAGAAGAAAAAACAGCACAAAACACA
>JBIIQL010000553.1:0-2931 GCA_044342095.1 Pirellulales bacterium | reverse complement strand
AGCGTGCTGCGGCCGGGCACGGTGATCCTCACCGGCACGCCGCACGGCGTCGGCTTCGCCCACACTCCGCCGGTGTTTCTCCGGGGCGGAGACTCGGTGTCGATCGAGATCGAGGGAATCGGCACGCTCACCAATCCCGTCGCCGAAGAACATGCGGAGCGGCTCACGGGCGTGTGAGGAAAAGGTGGCGGCCACCTTTTTCCCCCCACACGGGCAGCAAGGACACAGCGGAGGACGCGGAATGGATGCGACGAGCGACACGACGGCGCTCGGAAGACGGACGCTTGCCAAGGTGGCGTGGCGGCTCGTGCCCTTCCTCGCGCTGCTCTATGTCTTCAACATCATCGACCGATCGAACGTCGGCTTCGCGCGGCTGAAGATGACGGAGGATCTCTCGCTCTCCAACGCCGTCATCGATCTCGGTTACGGTCTCTTCTACGTCGGCTACCTCCTCTTCGAGGTGCCGAGCAATCTGCTCCTGCGCCGCTTCGGGGCGCGGACATGGATCGCCCGGATCATGGTCACCTGGGGGCTGGTGTCGATGCTCACCGCCTTCGTCACCGGGGCGTGGAGCTACTACGGCGCCCGGATCCTCCTCGGCGTCGCGGAGGCCGGCTTCTTTCCCGGGATCATCTACTATCTCACCGCCTGGTTCCCGGCGGCCACGCGGGCCCGGGTCGTCGCCGGCTTCATGCTCGCGATCCCGCTCTCGAACATCGTCGGCAATCCGATCTCCGGGGCCATCATGGATGGATTCCAGGGGTCGGGGGGGCTTGCCGGCTGGCAGTGGCTGTTCATTCTCGAGGGGATCCCGGCGATCCTTCTCGGCTTCTCGGTGCTCTGGTTCCTTCCCGACGGCCCCCGCGATGCGGCCTGGCTTGCCGCCGACGAGCGCCACTGGCTCGAGCGGGAGATCGTCGCCGAAGTCGGCATGCGCTCGAGCGTCGGGGGGCACGACAAGCTCTCGGCGCTTGCCGACCCGCGGGTCTGGCTGCTGATCGCCCTCTACTTCAGCGTCGCCGTCGGCACGAATGCCACTGGGTCCTATCTTCCCAAGCTCGTCAAGGATTCCTTCGAGCCGATCTTCAAAAGCTCCGACGGCACGTACTGGAAGATCGGGCTTTTGACGACGCTCCCGAGCATCCTCTCGGTGATCGCGATGGTGGTCGTCAGTCGGATCTCCGATGTCGCCCGGTCGCGGTCGACCCTCGTCGCCGGGGCGCTGACGGCCGCGGCGGTCGGCTGGTACTTTGCCTGGCAGGGAGGGGATCCATGGACGAAGCTCGCGGGGCTGTGCGTGGCCCAGGCCGGGATGATGGCGGTGCTGCCGGTCTTTTGGGCGCTGCCGCCGCTGTTCCTCGGAGGCGTGGCGGCGGCGGCGGGGATCGCGCTGATCAATTCGGTGGCGAACATCGGCGGAATCATCGCGCCGTCGCTCGTGGGGAAGTTCGGCGTCGGGCCGCTCGTGGCGGTGATGTTGTGGGGCGTCGTCATGGCGCTGATCGCATGGCGGATGCTCGAGTGGCCGGCGCTCATGGCACGAAAGAATCTGGAGCACCAATCCCGTGGCTGACGGCCTGTTCGATCTCGAAGGAAAAGTGGCGGTGGTGTCGGGGGCTGCCAGCGGCCTGGGAAGGGCAAGCGCGATGGCGCTGGCCGCCCACGGTGCGACCGTCGTGATGCTCGACCGCGATCTCGCCGGCATGATGCGCACCGGCGAGGCGATCGCCGCCGGCGGGGGCACGGCCTTCGCCCGCGAGCACGATGTCTCGAGCCCTAAGGCGGCCGAGGAACTGTTTCCGTGGCTCGATGGCGAGCTCGGCCGGATCGATTTTCTCGCCAACATCGCCGGCGAGGGGATCCTCGCCGATCCGCGCGAGCTTTCGGTCGAGCAACTGCGGCAGGTGCTCGAGAACCTCGTCGTCGGACGCTTCGCCCTCTGCCAGCAGGCGGGGCGGCGGATGCTCGCCGCTGGCGCCGGCTCGATTGTGAACACGGGGTCGCTCGCGAGCATGACGGCGCTTGGCCGCGGCCACATCGCCTACAGCATGGCGATGGGGGCGGTGGTGCAGATGACCCGCGAGTTGTCCACCGAATGGGCTGGCGGAGGGGTGCGCGTGAATGCGATCCTCCCGGCGCAGGTCCGCAATCCGTCGCTCGAGAAAAGGATCGCCGCCGATCCGGCGATCGAACAAAAATGGCTCTCCGGCATTCCCGCCGGCCGGCTCGGCCGCCCCGACGACATCCAGGGGCTGATCGTGTTTCTCGCTTCCGATTCGAGCTCTTGGATCACCGGGGCCATGATCCCCATGGATGGTGGCAACATGGCGATGAACGCCGGCGGCAGCCGCGGTTTTTCATCGCCAGCGTCTTGATGGCGTCTCTGTTCCGTTTAACGCTCACCTTGTCTGGCGACCCTGATGACGACGTCTGTCGCGGCCTCTGATATCGATATCCTCCTCGACCGCTTTCGGGCGATGCTCGTCATTCGCCTTACCGAAGAGGAGCTCGCCCGGAGTCACACCCGCGGCCTCGTTCATGGCGCCTGCCACACGTACGTCGGGCAGGAGGCGGTGGCGGTCGGCGTCTGCGGGCATCTCTCCGACAGCGACACCGTCTTCAGCACCCACCGTGGCCATGGCCATGCCCTTGCCAAGGGGATGCCCCCGGCCGACCTCTGTGCCGAGTTGTTTGGCCGGGCGGCCGGCTGTTCGCGGGGCCGAGGGGGCTCGATGCACCTGTTTGCCCCCGAGATCGGGATGATGGGCACCAGCGGCATCGTCGGCCCCTGCATCCTCCAGGCCTGCGGCGCGGGGTACGCGGCCAAATTGCGCCGCGATGGCGCCGTCGCGGTCGCCTTTTTCGGCGACGGCGCCGTCAACAACGCCGCCTTCCACGAGGGGCTCAACATGGCAGCGATCTGGAAGCTGC
>JBIIQL010000070.1:0-10314 GCA_044342095.1 Pirellulales bacterium | reverse complement strand
GGCTGTCATGGCCGAGACGAGCACGACCGCCACCCCGGCGAGTATCGCCCGGCTCATTGGCCCCATCGGTGCGCTCTCCGTGTGACGACCGTTCCGGCTTCGCAGCGGCAATGGCTGCTGGAACAGCCCCCCCGAACAGCGTACCCGCCTAGTCGGTGAACGACCACCGTGCTTCGTCGAAGTGATACGAGCGTTTGCCGTGGGGCGGCACGTCGATCCACCACAGCATGGCGCCTCGCTCGCTTCCGCCCGCCGCATACGAAAACTCGTTGAAGACGATGGCGACTTTCGGCCGCGGTACGAAGGGCAACTGCTTCGGCACGAGTTCCTGTAACTCGCTCGGATATCGACCGTGCTCGTCATGGAAAGTGCGGATCGCGGCAACGACACGCTCCGCCCGCCCGAGGGCGAGGCGGCGCTGCAAGGAATCGTTCGCCAAGGCGATCGCAAGCACAGCCACGGGGATGGCCGCACGCCCGAGGGCCACTCCCCACCCCGGCCTCCGCCAGAGGCTTTGAGCGAGGCTCACGAACAACCAGAGCGGGCAAGCGAGCATCGACAGGAGAAACGACCCGTCCGCAGCGTCGAAAGCCACGACGGCCAAGGCCCAAAGAACGCCAACGCTTCCAAGGCAAGCCTGGCTAACGCGTGTTGATACGGTCCGGAGAATCACCCCACCCTCGCGTGATCACCTATCGCCCCCGGAAGCCGCGTCGCCTGCAGGGCTGCCGAGGGTTCCCCGAATCGCTCACGGGGCAAGCGCCGGAGCCGAGGGCTCGGGCCGGTCGGTCGGTGTGCCGCCGTCAGGAATGCGGCGGGCCTGGAGGGCGTAGATCGATCGCCGACCGGCCATGGCCACCGGCCTGGCCTGTGGGCCGGACGGTTCCGGCTGGGGCTGCGGAGCGGGAATCGGCTCGGGGCTCTGCCCACGCGCCGTGGGGCCTTGAGCGAGCGTCGTCGGGGCAGGCTGGGCCGCGGCCATCGAGGCCGGCGGGGCCGGGCAGCCCTGACGCACCCAGTCGAGCCAGGTGTGCTGGAGTTGGGCCACGCCCGGAACGCCGTAGTGGCGCTGGAGGGCGCCGGTCCAGTCGTTCGAGGCGAGGCCGTCGCCCACGAAGGTGACGTAGCGGTGGCGGCCGCCGCGCTCGATGAGGTAGCGGGCCAGCGAGTAGCCCTGCGAATAGAGCGGGAGCACGTCGGCGGGATATTCGCGCATCGCGAACATCTCCGGGAAGGCGATCCCCCGGCCGGTGGTGAGATGCTCGATGAGGAGCCGATGCTGACGGGCACGCTCCACCGGATGCTCGACGGTCGTGCAGGCCCCCTCGTCGGCCCAACGCGGCAGCGGACGGCGGAAGTGCGTGGCGAAGATGGTGTGGGTGATCTCGTGGGGGAGCACCGAGTCGAGGATCCGTTCCTCGCTCCCCTGGATCGTCATCGTCCAGCCGAACACCTCGCCGGCGTCGAAGACGAAGCTCGTGGCCCCGCCGGCTCCGAGATGGGGGGCGACCTGGGCCTTGATCGGACAGGGGCGGCTCCAGCGCGGCAGCGGCTTGCCGAGCCACTCCACGGCGAGATTGTGTCGATATTGCTCGGCGGCATCGCCGATCTTCCTGGCCTGTCCGTCGGTCGGAGCCTCGATGACGAAGTTCGCGGTCCGATGGCTGGCGGCACTGACCCGTCCGGCCCCGAGGGCGAGCACGGCGGCGAGCACCACGAGCACCGGTCGCACGAAGACTCGTTCCAGCATGTCGGCTCCACCTCCGTGGGATCCCACGTGCCGTTCCTTCGGCACGCGATCGCGCTCTCCCGCCAAGCATCCGTCGCGGGGGGCGGACACTAGCGAACGGCCGCGACGCGGAACCAGCCCGCTTTCCCCATGGAAACGCCGGGAAAACCGGTCTTGCGGCAACGACGCTCCGCCGGGGGGGCGCCGCGGAGAGGGCCGGCGCCACGGCCTGGCCCGGGTCAGTTGCCAGGACGGACGGTCGATCCGGAACCGTCGCTCGGCGTCGGCCGGCGGCTGCTCGCTGCAGAGCGCGGGACGGGCCCGAGCTGCGTCACGGTCTCTCCCGTCACGGATCGCCCGGGGGCCGCGCGCCCTCGAGCGGAAGGTCTCCCGAACCAGCGTCGCGACTCCCGCGGCATCCAGGCCGCCACCGTGGCGGCACCGGCGAGGATGGCCAGCCAGCCTGGCCAGACCGGATCGAGGGTCGCGATCCACAAGGCCCCCAAGCCGATCACGAACAGCGGCACCACCCACCACGGCCCGAGGAGCGCCGAGACCAGCCGCGACACGATTCGCGTCCGCCGCCGGGCCTCGAGGAGGACGACGACCCCGAGGAGCATCGCGGCCGTCGCCATCAGTCGACCCGGCATGGAGGCATCGGCGCGGCTGGCCACGAAGAGGCGGAGGCTGGGGATGTCCTGATCCTCGAGAAGGCGGAGTGGAGGAGCCCAGGCGGCGGCGGCATGACTGTCACGCATCCCGACGTGCGACCAAGCCGCAGGGAGCGGCAGCACCGCTTCCCGGCGGCGCTGCTTCAAAAAATCGGCGAGCCGACGGGCGTCGTCCGGGGCGGCCCGGGCGATCGCGCGATCGAACTCACCGGCCAGGCCTTCGATCGCCGCGCGGCGCGCCGCCATCATCGTCTCCTCGTCAACGGCCGTGGCCGGCGGCAGTGGCCGGGCCACGATCCCCTCGGGAAGCTCGACCACCCACGCCGATCGGAGGCAGGAGAGCCCGATGATGCTCGGCTCGGGGATCTCGAGGACACCGTCGACCGGCAGGCCGTCGCTGACGTCGCCGGCATACACCGCGACGATCGAGCGCGGCCAGCTGACGTCGAGCAGCCGCAGCTCCCAGGCGTTTTCGGCGATGCTCGTCCGGGCGGGAACGGCGTCATTCGCGATCCGCCCGTCGACGAACACGTCGAACATCCGCATCCCGGTCGGAATCCGGATGCGGATGGTCGGGTCGGCGGCGATGACGTCAAACCGCGACACCCCCCACGCCCGTCCTCGGGCATCGACCGCCAGATGGGTCTCGGCAAACGCCACCCGCGGCCCGCCTCCCGGAGCTCCCGCCACTCCCAACGCGGCATCGCGAGGGGCCGGGCTCGCCGTCGCGTCGGCAGGCTCGAGTCCCGACTCAGGCGCCTGTGAAGCGTTCTCCTCGGGCCCCCGCGCGACGATCCGATAGGGCGGAGGCGGAGCGTCGGCCGCGACCTCGTACGAACCGCTCGAGGCGAATCGGTCGAGCGGCGCCTCGCTCCCGGTCGCCCCGTCGCCGATCACGGCGCCAAATCCCTCGGCCATCCGCCAGGTGACGGTGAGCGGACCACCCGGCTCGAGCGCCGCCCGCACCAGCGGCAGGGTTCCAGTCGCGGCAGGGGCGCCGTGAAAGTGGACGGCCACATCGAGCAGGAAGGCACCGGGCCGCGGTCGCTGCACGACGACGAGAATCCGTCGCGGGCCATCGCGGCGCCAGCGAACGACGATCGGCGCGTCGTCAGACGAAGGATTCGCCGCGGTCGGGTCGTCACGGAGCGTGATCCGCTCGATGTCGCACCCCTCCGGCACCTCGACCGGGATCGCCACCAAAGGCGTGCCGACCGCGTCGATCCGGGCCTCGAGGCGGAGGTGAACCGCATCGGCCGCAAAGCCGACCTCCATCCGTTGGTTGCCACGCGGCGGTTGGCGGCGCCGTTCCACGGAGACCCGCGCCGGCACCGTCGTCGCCGGGCGCGGCCGCGTCAGTCCTCCGGTCGACGCCCCCTCAAACTCGGCCTGCCGAACCCCGCGGCCACTCTCGCTCCGCCACACCATCCCGCCGGTCGCCCCGCTCCCCGCCCGGGGTGGAAGGAGCGTGGCATCCTCCGGGAGCGTCGTCTTCACGATCAGCTCGGGCGCGGGCTCGAGGCGGGTCGTGCGGGCGTCGCTGGCCACCGACTCCAGCCACGCCGACGGGAGATCGAAGACGCCGACCGGATCGGCCAGCGGCATGACGAAGGTGGCGGCGAAGGCGATCCGGCCGCGCCGCGGCGTCGTCACCTCGACGAGGAATCGACCCCCGCCGAGCGCCGAGAGGGTGAATCCAGGCTCGGTGAGCACCGGGAACCCGAGGCGCGGATCGGCCCTGACGATCGCCCCACGGACGATCTGATCGCCGGGATCGAGCGCGTAGGTCGCCGCGAGCCGGCAGCCGTCGTCGTCCCAAAAGAGATCGTTGCGGCTTTCGGCCACGGGGATCGTGTCGACGATCCGCGTTCCCCCGTCGCTCGCCCAGGCGAGGCGGACGCGCGTCGCGCGACTGATGTCGACGGCCCCCGCAGCACCCTGGCTCGCCTCGGCCCGCCGGACGCGCCGCGGCAGGCCGTCGGTGCCCACCGTCTCGACCTGCAGCACCGCCGCATCGCCACGGCCGACCGGGAGCGGCCCTTCGACGACGAGTTCGGCGGTCGGGGCGAAGGGGATCGAGACCGTGGCCCGATCGATGTCGCCGGCATGGGTGGGACGGACGACCACACCGGCCTCGAGCCGATGCCGACCGGCGCTGGCAAAACCGACCCGCAGCAGCCGCTCGTCGCTGTCGGCCGTCGGAGCAACCTGCTCGCCATCGACGCGCGGCCGCGCCGGATCCCAGCTCGCCTCTCCATCCTGGCGCATGGTGATCAGGGCCCCGGCTTCGGCGTCGAGGTCGACCGACAACGTCCACGCCCCCTCGGTGCCCGGCAGCGCCCGGAGCCGGACGGCGTGGATCCGTATCCCGTCGGCGGCCAGCCGGCCGAGGGCCGCGGAGAGGACACGGTAGAGCGGCTCGGGAACGAGCGCCGTCTCGCCGCTCGCCTCGCCGCCCCCTCCCTCCCCGTCGCCGCCACGGAGGCCGGGGACGATGAAGACCGGAAGGGATTCGCCCGCTTGGTCGGCCACGGAGTTCGATGGCCCAACGGACGCCGAAGGCTGCTGGGCCGCGACGGACGTCGGCGCGAGGATGAGCATCGCAAGCGCCAGCGGGATGGCGTGGAGCGTGGTCCGCCAGCGGGCTGTCGCCCAGCGGAGAAGCGCTGCCACCGCCAAGCCCCACAGGCCGGCGCGGCCCAGGCCATCGAGCGGCAGCGGCAGCCACAGCGCCGCGACGGCGAGGGCGACCGCGACCAGAAGTCGCTTCACCCGGCTGGCGGTGAGGAAGCCGAGGGTCGCGAAGGCGACACAGACCAACAACGCGCTTCCCCACAGCCACCGCGAGTGGACCAAGCGAACGCTCATCCCCTGCCCGCGACCGGCCAGCTGAACGAGGATCCGCTCCCGGAATCCGGCATCGATCGTCCCCTGTCGCGATCGGGGGGCATCGGCTGTAGCTGCGCCGGCCGATCGTCCCCGCACCGTGACCGGGAGGAGGCGCTCGAGCCAGCCGGTGCGCGCGGCACCGACCTCGCGGAACCCGGCCGGGAGGGCGGCGATGTCGACGCCGTCGGGGAGGAGCACCTGCCAGGTACGCTCGAGCACCGGAACGTCGATCCCAGCGCCGGCGAGCGCCACATCCCAGGCGATCGGCCTGGTCGGCGCGGAGATCTCGGAGCGGACGACGAGCCTGATGAACCGGCGATCGGCGGGAAGATCGACGAGCCACGCCCCGGTCATCACGTCGGGCACCACCGTCGCCGGCACGCCATCGATGACCACGCCGCGGGCCAACGCCGCCAGCGGCGGCATCACGGCCACCGATGTCCGGCCATGGTTCTCGATCTCGAAGCGGGTCTCGTATTCGGTGACGCCGGTTGGATGACACCAGCAGGTCGTCTCCTCGTTCCAGACCCAGGCGCGGGCCTCGTCTTCACGGTCGCGGCCGCCGGGGAAGATCTCGGCCGCCGGGGTCACCGCCGGCGTCGGATCGGTGGGAGGCGTGAAGGCGAACTCGGCGAGCGTTCCCTTCGGCGCATCGTCGTCCCCCGACCGCCCTGCTGGCGGCATCTCCTCGAGCCGCCGATTGACGATCAGCGGCCGGCGCCGTCCGGCGTTGACGATGACCACGCCCCCCTGCTGCGGATCGCTGCCATCGACCCAGGCCAACGGCACCGCGACCGGCCCGCCGAACGGAACGGCGCGGACGGCGCGAAAGCGCACCTCGCCGCGCGCCGGGGGCTGCAGTTCGACGAGCCACGATTCCCCTCCACCTCCGGCCCCGCCGTTGCGGTCGATGCGCCGCACGGTCAGCGTGCCGCCGGCGGACGGAAGCAACGACCATTCGAGGAGATCCTCGGTCGGTTCCGAGAAGTGCACGACGACGGCGTCGAGCGGCGAAGCCCCCGGCCGGCAGGAGAACGTGAACGACTCCGTGATCCGCTCGTCGACCACCGTGAGCCGGACATGGGTGTCGGCCTCGACCGGGGGACGGCGCTGGAGGAGGCTCGCCGGCGCCGTCATCGCCGCATCGTCGACCGGGATCCAGGCCCGGATGGCGGTCTTGGCGGTGAGCGCCGCGAGACGTTCCGGCGGCGACGCCGGTGGGGGGAGCGGCGGATCGAGATCGATCGTCGTCTCCGGTGGCGAGGTGAGGGCGAGCACCGCCAGCCCCGCGGCTTCGCCATCGAGCCGCACCATGTCCATCTCGGCGCCGGTGAAAGGCTCCTCGGTGGCGATCCCCGCGCGGTGCCCGGCGATCGAGAGGGTGAACCCACGCTCTGGGGTCGCGGCGGTGGGGAAGCCGATCCGCAGTCGGTCGCCGCGGCCGTCGCGCACCACCCGCCAATCGAGCGAGGCGATGACGTTGGCCCGATCGCCGCGCCGCTCGACGGCCTCGACTGCATCGATGAACCACCCCGGAGTGATCTGCCCCGTGACCTCGAACGCCTCGCCACTGCGGACCCGGAGATCACACGCCGTCCGCCCCGTCACGACGGTAGGAACCACATCGACGGTCGTCACCCGCGCCACGTCGAGATCCGCCCCGCGGGGCGCCACGCCGACGCGGACCCGCGCTTGTGGCGACTGTGCCTCGAGCGCTACAAGCGCGCCTTCCCCCGCCGCGGCCGGCCGGATCGGCCAGCCGGCCGTCTTCTCGGCAGCGACCGGGAGGCAATGGTCGGAGCCGATGTCGATCAGCGAAAGCCCTGGATCGCATTCCACCCGCACTCCGCCCCCGGCCCACTCTGCGGCGACCGGCCAGATCAGGGGGAGCCAGCCGTCCCCGGAATCCTCAGGCTCCTCCACGCCCGCGCGGGAGTGAGGGAGGGGAGCCACGGCGCTGATCGACAGCGGCGCAAGGGTGCCGAAACTACCGGCCGGGAGTCGGACGAGCGTCGCCTCTCCGGCACGCCCCCATTCGACTTCGGCCGGGACAGGGTCGCGGTTGGGAAGCGCGACCGTCGCCGACGCCGGGAGCAGCCTGGGATCGGCGTCGAGTGACAAGATCGTCGTCCGCCACGGCGTGGTCGGCACGATGACCGCCATCACCGCGACCTCTCCCTGCCCGACGACGACCGCCTGCCAGCAGCCGAATTGCCGGGGCAACTCCTTCGCCGGCACCGCGGTGAACAGCAGCGTCTCGATCGGCCCGACGTCGATCCGCCAAACACTCTCGCCCCCCGACGCCGGCTGCGGCGCGGGGATCGCCACCGGCTGCCTGGCCCACGCCTCCCCCTCGATCAAGGCCACCGTTCCCGGCGGGGTCTTGAGCTCGATCCGCGTCCGAAGCGCCGGCACGAGCGGCAGGACCAGCGCGTCACCATTTTCCGCCGGGGGCAGCTCCCACTGGAAGCGGTAGTGCCCCGCCCGGGTCGCGAGGAACCCGAGCGTCGAAGCCCCGCCATGAATCGCCACGTCGATGCTCGTGCCATCCCCGTCGCAACTGCCGCGGACGACCGGCACCATCCCCAGGGAAACGAGGGAGGGGAGATCGTCGGCTGGAAGCTCGAACGACACCGTGCCCCGGAGTCGGCCTTCGACATCGAGCGTGGCGGTGCAGGTGGCATCGGTGATCGTCAACGCCTGCCGGCGAAGCACCGGGGGAGTTTCATCAGGCCGGGCGTTCCCCTTGGCGGCCGACAGCGCCGCCTCGAACTCCTCCACCGGCACCGGGACGAGCCGATGGCCTCCGAGGGGCACCTCGCCCAATCGCCCTCCCGGGACGCGGACCCGGTGGAAGGGCATCGTGCCCGCCGGGGACGGCATCGTGACCGGAGGCGCTATTGCAGGCGGCGCTGGGGACGGAATGGCAGGGGCCGACGATGAAACGGGAGCGGGCGGATCGGCGGCGGTGGTGGCAAGTGGCAGCGCCAGCCACACGAGCGTCAGCGCTCCGAGCGCCAGGATGAAGTCGCGACAGCGCGTCATGGCAGCGACCGCCCCGGTGGCGCGGGGCGAACCACGGACGAAGGATCGAGATTGACGATCAGCGACGGCGGCGACACGAGGCGCGTCGAGTCGTCGTCATCGTCGGCCGCAGGCGCCAAGGCGACCATCGGCACGGCTGGCTCGGTCACCCGGCGCAGGCCGGCGGCGAGGAACGACAGCAGGCAGCCGGGAATCGCGGCTTGGACGACGAGGGGAGCGATGTCGGGAAAGGCCACGGCCGCGAGCGTGGCCGGCAGCGCCAGCGCGAACACCGCGGGCACGCGCCGCCAGGCGGGGCGATAGACCATGGTCAGCCCGAGCGCGAGGAGCGGCCCCGACACGAGGAGGACAAGGAGCCAGGTGGGAAGGAGCCAGACGGTGCCCGCTCCGGGGGATCCCGTCCCGGCAAACACGATCCGCCCCGAGACCATCGGCGGCTCCAGGGGGACCGTCGGCCGGGGATCCCCGCCGAGGGTCGGGTCGGCTCCGGTCGACCGCGGGGCCGCGCCCGGCACAGCGCCTCGCACCCAGTCGGCGAGAACACCGCGGGCCACGACCGGCATCCGCTCGAGCCCGAGCGTGCCCCATTCCCAGCGCTGCTGCGACGTCCAGCGGACCGGCGCGGCGAGGAGATGCTCGTTGTCGTCAAGGAGAAGATCCCAGAAAAAGCGGCGCTCGAGGGTGCCGTCGGCGAACCGCGGCGCCTCGAGGACGAGCGGACCGACCACCCCTCCCAGGAACCACCGCGCTCCTCCCCCCTCGGCAACGCTCCTTGGCCGCGACATCCCGATCGTCACCTGGGCCGAGGCGCGCCCGACGCCTTGCCCGGGGCCGCGCGGAAGGTCGATCGTCACCGCGCCGTCCGGGCGGACGGCCCCGACGATCGGCTGACCGTCGAGGCGCACTTCCACGGCCGCGGCGTCGGGGCGGCCGTCGCGCATCGGCAGGCACGAGGGCGGAAGCACGAGCACCAAGCGCCGCCCGGTCGTCGTCACCGCATAACGGAAGCGATCCTCGCGGCGATCGGCGAGGATCCTCGTCTCCAGCCACGCTGCTTCGACGACGGTGTCGCCGCTGCCGTTCCCCGGCTGCGACGAAAATGTCAGCGGCACCGATTCCTGGAGTCTCGTCGCCACCCATGTCCGCTCTGCCGTGGAAAGGATCGGCGCCGCATCGCGCCGCCACACATCGCCCCGGACATCGACGACAGGGTTCTCGTCCGAAAGAAGCGTGAACGACTGGCGGCCGATCCGCGCCCCGCGCGGAAGGACGAGCGGCAGCGGCGAGACCTCGGCCTCCCCCGCGGGCCGCGGTGTCGGCTGCGTCCAGCGGAGGAGGATCTCCCCTTCGCCGAGGAGGGGGACGGCTAGCAGGCTGCGCAGCGCCGTCCCTTCGCTGCCCGCGCTCGCGGCGTCGCCGCTGGGGAGCGCGAAGGGCGAGAGGCGTTGGGCGCCCTGCCGAATCTCGAACGTGCCCCCTTCGGCGATGGCGGCGGGGAGGACGACGTCGATCGACTCCAGCGGCAGATGGGCGACGTCGAGGCGGAGCGTCTCCTCCACGACCGTCTCCTCCTCGCCGACGGTCGCACGGGCATCGACGATCGCCTCGACGCGCCGCGGCAGCGACCGCCGCGAGGCCTGAAACTCTCCCGCGGCGCCGTCGAGCCGGTAGACGAGCTGCCCGCGGTCCCCTTCGGATCGCCTCGAGGCCGGCACCACCTGACGGACCAGGCCGCGGATCTTCTCCCCGTCGGGAAGAACCTCGATGTCGGCATCGGCCGCCACCGTCACCGTCGCCGGCCCGACGAGGTCGGCCCGCGGTTGCGGCATCAGCCACGAGAGGCGGTCGCTCGCAGCGTCGACGGTGAGCGCGGCGCGGAGATCGACGACGGCATCGCCGGCCAGCGGCTGGAGGAACGGGATCACCACCTCGCCGTCGCGCGAGGCAACCGCCGCCGTGTCGACGAGCGTGGCCGGGGAA
>JBIIQL010000552.1:0-2953 GCA_044342095.1 Pirellulales bacterium | reverse complement strand
GCGATCGCCACCTGCCGGAGGGCCGCCGACGGCGGTCACTGGGCCGGCAGCGAGGAGGAGCGGCAACTCGTCCTCCGCACCGCGATCGTCGAAGGAACGGAATACGTCGATCTCGAGGACGACATCGCCTCCCAGATCCGCCGCTACGGCCCCACAAAGCGGATCGTCAGCCACCACGATTTCCACAAGACCCCCACCGATCTCGCCACGCTCCACAAGCGGCTGGCCGACCTCGACGCCGACATCGTCAAGATCGCCACGATGTCCAACCACCCCAGCGACAACCTCCGCATGCTCGAGATGGTGCAGGGGGCGACGGTGCCGACGATCGGGATTTGCATGGGCGACATCGGGATGCCGACCCGGGTGCTCACCGGACGGTTCGGATCGCCGTTCACCTACGCGACGTTTCACGAAGACCGCCTCCTCGCCCCCGGGCAGATCGGCTGGCGGCAGATGCGCGACGTCTACCGCTACGACCAGATCGGCGCGGCGACGCGGATCTACGGCGTGGTGGCCGATCCGGTCGGTCATTCGCTCTCGCCGGTGGTCCACAACGCGGCGCTGGCCGCCGCCGGCATCGACGCGGTCTATCTCCCGTTCCGCGTGCCAGCGGAGCAACTCGATGAGTTTGTCTGGGAGGCGGGGCGCTGGCCCCTGTCGGGCCTGAGCGTGACGATTCCCCACAAGGAGGCGATTCTCCGCCATGTCACCACGAAGGACGACCTCGTGGCGGCGATCGGTGCGACCAACACGCTCACCTTCACGCCCGACGGGATCTCGGCCCACAACACCGACGCCACCGCCGCCGTCGAGAGCCTCGAATCGGCGCTCCAGAATCAGGGGGGGGAAGGGCTCGTCGATGTCACGGCCGTGAAAAGCGCGTTGGTGCTCGGGGCCGGAGGTGCGGCGCGGGCGGTCGCGTTCGGCCTGCGGAAGCGTGGGATCGACGTCACGGTCTGCTCGCGGACGGTGGAGCGGGCCCGGCGGATCGCGGCGGAGGTCGGCTGCAAGGCGGTCGATTGGACGGCCCGCTACAAGGTCCCCTACGAATGCATCGTCAACGCGACGCCGGTGGGAATGCATCCGCTGGTCAACGAGACGCCGTTCGAGAAGGAACACCTCCGCCCCTACATGGTCGTCTTCGACACGGTCTACAATCCCGAAAACACGCTCCTGGTGAAGGAGGCTCGTGCGTCCGGCTGCCGGATCGTAACCGGCGTCGACATGTTCGTCCGTCAGGCAGCGATCCAGTTCCGGCTGTGGCATGGTGTCGATCCGTCGGAGACGGTGATGCGCGAGGCGCTCAAGCGGGCGACGGCCTCGGCCAAACTCCCCGGCTGACCGGAGGCGATCTGTCCCATGCCCACCGTCACCCTCATCGGCTACCGCGGCACGGGCAAATCGACCGTGGCTGCCGCTTTGGCGCAGCGGCTCGGTTGTCCGTGGTGGGATGCCGACGTCGAGCTCGAGCGGGTCGTCGGCATGTCGATCGCCGCGCTTGTCCGCGAGCAGGGGGAGCCGAGGTTTCGTGACGAGGAGTCGGTCGTGCTCGCGGAGCTGCTGTCCAAGCCTTCCGGCGTACTCGCCACCGGCGGGGGCGTGATCCTCCGCCCCGGCAATCGGGACCGCCTCCGAGAACGGGGGGGCTGTGTCGTCTGGCTCACCGCCCCGGGCCCGGTCCTTCGCCGCCGGCTCGCGGCCGATCCGACGACGGCCTCGCGGCGGCCCGGACTCACCGGCGCCGACCCGCTCGCCGAGATCGACGCGGCGCTTGCCAACCGTGAACCGCTCTACCGCGAATGCGCCGGTGTGGTGATCGACACGTCGATCGACTCACCGGAGAGCATCGTGGCCTCGATCCTCCGTGTCCTCGAGGCGCCGGCCGGCAGCGGCCGACCGTGTCCCCCGGAGGTGCCCGACTGATGCTCCTCCCCGACCCCGGCCTGCTCGGAGGTGGTCTCATCGCCGCCTTGATCGGTGGCGCCCTCGGCGTGGCGCAGACGGCGATCACGGGCCGCTGGTTGGCGGCGTGCGCCCGTGGGCTCGGCGAAGGGACCGAGCAGCCGTCATCCCCAGACGCGCCGGTCGGCGCGGTCGATCGATCGGCCGCGATCCGTCTGGCGACGATCGCCGTCGTCGTCGGCTTGTGGTGGTGGGAGGTGCGTTGCTTCAGGCAACTTCCCTGCGATGACGCCGGCCTGCCGCTTGCGGTCCCCTTCGCCGCGATCGCCGGCCGCTGGCTCGTCCACACGCTCCTTTTCTGGCTCCTCACCGCCGCCACCTGGATCGACTTCCGCTACCGGGTGATCCCCGACTGGATCACCATTCCGGGCTTCTTCGCCGGGCTCTTCCTCGCCTGGCTGCTCCCCGAAACGCTCCTCCCGGTGGCGGCCGAGGTCGCCCGCCCCTTCGCGACTGCGATCCTCGAGCCCGACGTCCTCGGGTGGGCCGGTCCGCTCGCGCAGGGCGCGGCTGGCTACGGCGATGCCGGTGGGACGACGCCGGTCATGCTCGTCGTGGCCCTCGCCTTGTTCACGGTCTGGTGGATCGTCGGCACGGGGCCCGATTTCAGCGGGGTGGCTGACGCGTTCCCGGAGGGAGATGGGCCCGACGCGGTTGCGGCTCCCCTCCCCCCGGCGTCGTGGTGGCCGCGACTGGCTCTCCTGGCCACCGGATGGCTGGCGGTGACAAGCGCTTGGGCGATCGGCGGGCTCCGCTTCGAGGGGCTGTTCACGGCGTTGGTCGGGGCGGTGGTGGCGGGGGGGATCGTGTGGGGGACGCGGGCGGGCGCGAGCCTGGCGCTCGGCCGCGAGGCGATGGGGCTCGGCGATGTGACGCTCATGGCGATGGTCGGCGCGTGGCTCGGCTGGCAGGCGAGCGTGCTGGCCTGCTTTCTCGGCGTGTTCTTCGGCCTCGTTCATGCGGTCGTTCAGATCGTCCGGCATCGCGA
>JBIIQL010000551.1:0-2957 GCA_044342095.1 Pirellulales bacterium | reverse complement strand
CGAGGGCGGCAACGGTTGGCTCGCGGAAAGCCGCCATCGACGCCGAGCTGTCGAGGACCACCGCCACGGTCTGCCGTGAATCGGCGCGGATGAAGCGAGGCTCGACGAGGAGCCAGGTGAGGGCGAGGCTCGCGAGGAGCTGCATCCAGAACGGAAGTGCCTGCCGGAAGCGCTCGAGGCGGATTCCACCGGTGGGGAGCGGCCCGGCATGCTCGAGGAGGAACAGCGTGCTCGTGACGACGCGCCGCGATCGCTGCCGGAGGCTGTGGATGGCGATGAGGAGCGGCACGGCAGCCAGCGCCACAAGCCCCCACGGATTGGCAAGCACGATCCCCACGACTTGCTCCTCTCCGTGCTGGTCAATCGGTCTCGAGAACACCGGCGGGGATCGCCTCGACGCGGACTGCCTCGAGGAACGTCCTCCCGTCATCGATCCGCGCCATCCCGATTCCGTGCCGCACGCACGACTCGCGCCAAGCGGCGAAGTGCCGCCGGTAGGCCGCGCGGTAGCGGTCGAGGAGGACATCGTCGACCGCTTGGAGCCGGCGGGTGCCCGCTTCGCAGTCCTCAAACTCGACGTTCCCCGCCCAGTCGGGATCGCTCTCTCCCCGCGCCGTCGGCACAAGGACGATCGCCCGCCCGCCACCGCCGGCGAGCATGGCCGTGGCCTGATGCGGTGGCGAGGGATCGAGGAGGTCGCTGACGAGGAGGCGGAGCGAGCCGGGGCGGAAGCGGACCCGCCGCAGCTCATCGGCAAGAAGGGGAGCGCTGGCTGTGGCCGTGCCGCGCGGCAAGGGCCAGGCATGGGCGAGGGCCCGATCGAGATCGATCTCCTCAGGCGCTGCGCCCCGCGCCAGGCGGATGATCCGCAGCTGCCCGCCCGAGTGGAGGGCGCTTTCGATCGCGAAGTAGGTCAGCTCCCAGGTCCGTCGCGACTTGCCGTCGCCGAGTTCCATCGACGGGGTGTGATCGAGAACGAGGTCGACCCGGGGCGACACCTCCTCGCGCCACAGCTTCACCGTCGCGGTGCCGGTGCGGGCGTAGGCCTGCCAGTTGATGTGGCGGGGATCGTCGCCGGGGGCGTAGTGGCGATGGTCCTGAAACTCAAGCGAACTGCCGCTGCCGTGGCCGGCCGCGACGCCGCTGCTGCCGGTCCAGCGCGCATGGCGGAGCGGGAGGCGGAGAACCGTCGCCGCACCCTTCATCGCCGCATGGATCTCCGCGTGATTTACGGGTTGGTTCACGGCATGGCTCATGCCGGAAGGCTCCGGTGCGGCGCGGCGGGAAGGGCACGGGCCACCGCCACGCGGCGGTCGACGGCGGCAAGCTCCCGGACGAAGCGTGGAATCACAAACACGAGGGAGAGGCCTGTCGTCCCCGCGGCCAACGTGATCATCGGCTCGACGCCGCCGCTGCCCGATACGGTGAGGAGGTTCAGCAGCGCGGCCAGCGGGAGGAGATTTGTCAGGGCGCGGAAGATCTCCACCGCAGCGGTGTTTGAGAAGCCGAGCGGGGATTGGAGGAAAAAGATGACCAGCGAAAAGATCTGGACGCCAATGAAGACGAGCTTTCGCGTCTTTCCGGCAGGAAAGCGGAGCATGAGGGAGATCGGAAAGAGGATCGCCGCCACCCCGAGAACGAACTTCTCGGGGATCATCGCCGTGGGGGGAAGGCCGGGGAATCCGCTCACCACCGCCAGGCCCAGAAACGGCGCGACAAGGAGCGTGAAGCAGATCGCCGTCGCCCAGCCGGGGGTGAGGACCAGGGCCGCGAGGCGACCAAAGGGCCCGAGCCTGGCGAAGGGCGCGTGGATCGAAGTCAGCTCGACCGGATCGCTTGTCAATTCGGCGATCGCGATCCCTGCCACGAGGAGCACGGTCACGGCGATCACGAACGACGCCGAGATCGGTCCGAACCAGGCTCCGGCGGCCAAGGCCAGCCCGGTGGCGACAAGCGCCAGGACTCGAACGCGGGCGGCGTGGTTCTCCGCCGGCGGCGCGATCGCGGCGGCGGCGTAGACGAGCATCACGGCCGTCAGCAGAGCGGCGACGGCGACGATCGCAGGGAGCGCCGACCAGGGGGAGAGCACCGCCGTGCCGAAGACCGAACCGTAACCCCCGAGGACGTTTGTCAACGCGACGACGAGAAAAAACGTGAGGAGGCCGCGGGTGACGGGGGATTGCCCCGCTGCAGCCATCGATGCGGCCGTCATGACGGCGGCGACGAGGAGGACGACCGTGAACAAAAACAGATCGGCGACGAGATCGAGGCCGCCGAAGAAATACTGGAGGACGAGGTAGGGGAGGACGGCCGCGGCGATGAGGAGCACTTGGGCCATGACGGCGAGCCACTTGCCGACGACGATCTGGGTCGAGGAGAGGTGGGTGAGGCGGAGAAGATCGAGGGTGTTTCCCACGCGCTCGGCGGCCATCGATCCCGAGGCACGCATGGGGAGGGCGATCACCGCTGCCAGCCCGAAGAGCATCCAGAAGAAGCCGTGGAAAAATTGGTTGACCTCGATCCGCGACTGAAGGCCGGCCGATCGGTTGAGGACCCAAAACGTCATGAGGAGGAACATCGCCACCTGGAGGAGGATGAACGTCCAGGCGAATGCCCCCGACTGCACCCCCTGGCGCAGTTCCTTGACGAGCATCGGGCTGATCCAGGCCGGAAAGTCATCGCCCGGCCAGCGGTCAGGCTTCGCCCCGGCGGCAGCGGTGAGAGGGGGCGTGTTCATGGCCGGAAGGCTCCCTCATTGGCATCCGCTTGTCGCTTCACCATGTCGACGAAGGCCTCCTCGAGGCGACGTTGCTCGCGTCGGAACTCCACAACCTCGATTCCCCCCGCAATCAGCTGCTTGAGCGCGCCTGCCAGGCCTGCCTGATCGGTCGCGGGGCACTCGACAAGCCCGCCGTCGCGACGGGCCTCGACGAGCCGCCAGCCGGGTCGGCTCTCGA
>JBIIQL010000550.1:0-2962 GCA_044342095.1 Pirellulales bacterium | reverse complement strand
GAGGGTGCGCTTGAGGATGAATCGCCCCGCATCCCGCGGCCAGTCGAACCGACCGCGAGCGAGCGCCCAGGGGATGATGAACCCCGAGACGACGAAGAACACCTGGACGCCGGTGAAGCCCCAGTGCGTCGTCGACCTCACGAGCTCGCTCCGCGTGCGAAACCCGAAGTGGTACCACATCACCGACAGCGCGGCGGCGATGCGGAGGAGGTCGACGATCGCCAACCGCGAAGCCGACGGCCGGCGTGGGGCACCGTCCGGGGCAGGCATCGTTCAGTGGTCCGTGGCGAGATGGGTGTCGAACCAGTCGAGCATCGCCCGGAACATCGTCTCGTTGCCGGCGGCGTTGAAGCCGTGGCCGGCCCCTTCGATGACGACGAGATCGGCGGAGACGTCGCTGGCCCGCAGGGCATCGCGGATCTTCTCGCTGTGCCACAGGGGCACCAGTTCGTCCTTGTCGCCGTGGACCATCAGTGCCGGGGCGTCGTCGTCGGAGACCTGCTTGAGCGGGGAGAAGCTGTCGCCGTTCTCCCGGGGGAACTTGAGCGCCGGGAACTTCTCGAGATAGCCCGCGGCCGGGTCGAGGTAGGGGGTGAGGTCGGTGGGCGGAAACACCGCGGCGACGGCCCCCACCCGCGGCTTGTCGTCACGGCCGCGGGCGGCAGCGTTGGTGGTCGTGCCGAGCATGAGCGAGAGGTGGCCGCCGGCGCTGAAACCGAAAACGCCAAGGCGGTTGCGGTCGATGCCGTGTTCGGCGGCATGGTCGGTGACATGTTCGAGGGCCGATCGCACGTCGGTGACGATTTCTGGAATGAGGTACTTCGGGCTGCTGCCGTGACGCACGGCGCAGACCGTATAGCCGTGGTCGAGAAACGGCTTCGTGAACGGGAGCATCGCCGCGGGGGGCATCCACTGCGACACCCAGCCACCACTGACCATGAGGAGAAGGCAGGGCCCCGGCTTGTCGCCGGCGCTGTCCGGACGGAAGACGTCGTAGGTGAGGGCCATGCCGTCCTTGTGGCCGTAGACCACATCGGGCGTGATCGTCACCCCGGGGATCGTCGGTTCATCGGCGTGCCCGGGGGGGGCGATCACGGAGGCCACCGTCACGGAGGCCACGAGGAGGAACGCGGCGGCGATGCGGGGGCGGATCATGATCATGGGAGATTCCTCGTGGAGCGGATGCGACGGATGAGGGCGTTGGTGGAGCTGTCGTGGCGGAGATCGGGGGTGGCGGGGCTCTCGAGCTCGGGGAGGATCCTGCCCGCAAGCACCTTGCCGAGTTCCACGCCCCACTGGTCGAAGCTGTTGATGTTCCACACCACCCCCTGCGTGAACACGCTGTGCTCGTAGAAGGCCACAAGCGCGCCGAGGATCGCTGGGGTGAGGCGATCGTAGAGAATCGTGCTCGACGGGATGTCGCCGGGGAACTCGCGATGGGGAACGAGTCGGGCCGGTGTCCCCTCGGCGGCCACCTCCTCGGCGGTCTTGCCGAAGGCGAGCGCCTCGGCCTGGGCGAGCATGTTCGCCAGGAGCATCGCTTGATGGCGTCCGAGGGGGTTGAGGGAATGCGAGGCACCGAGGAAATCGCACGGGATCCGGTGCGTCCCTTGGTGAATGAGTTGGTAGAAGGAATGCTGCCCGTTGGTGCCCGGCTCTCCCCAGACCACCGGGCCGGTCGGGCATTCGACGAGCGTGCCGTCAATCTGCACCCGCTTCCCGTTGCTTTCCATCGAAAGCTGTTGGAGATAGGCGGGGAAACGCTTCAAGTATTGCTCGTACGGCAAAACGGCCATCGTCTCGCAGCCGCAGAGGCTCGTATTCCAGACCGTGATCAGGCCGTGGAGCACGGGAAGATTCCGCTCCAGCGGCGTGGTGAGGAAGTGCCGGTCCATGGCGCGGAATCCACCGAGCAACTCCCGGAACCGCTCCGGTCCGATGGCGAGCATCGTGGAGAGACCGATGGCCGAATCCATCGAGTAGCGTCCCCCCACCCAGTCCCAGAAGCCGAACATGTTCGCGGGGTCGATGCCAAAGGCCGCCACCTCGGCGGCATTCGTGGAAACCGCCACGAAATGCCGGGCCACTGCCGACTCGTCGCCGCCGCAGGCCGCCAAGAGCCACTCCCGGGCACTGCGGGCGTTGGTCATCGTCTCCTGCGTGGTGAAGGTCTTCGAGGAGATGATGAACAAGGTCGTGCCGGCATCGAGATCGGCCACGGCCTCGCTGAAGTCGGTGCCGTCGACATTCGAGACGAAACGGAACTCGATGGTGTCGGTGGTGAAGTGCCGGAGTGCCTCGTACGCCATCACCGGCCCGAGGTCAGACCCGCCGATGCCGATGTTCACGACCGTGCGGATCCGTTGGCCCGCATGACCGAGCCAGCGACCATCACGAACTCGCTCGGCGAAGCCGGACATCCGGCCGAGCACCTCCTGCACACCAGCCGTGACATCGTGGCCATCGATTTCGAACGTATCGCCCGGGACCGACCGCAGCGCGACGTGAAGGACGGCACGCCCTTCCGTGCCGTTGATTTTGTCTCCGCGAAACATCGCCCCAATGCGGCGAGGGAGATCGACCTGTTCGGCCAACTCAACGAGGAGTCGGAGCGTGTCGTCGTCGAGGAGTTGCTTGGAATAATCGAAATACAGCCCGCAAGCCTCGGCCACGAATCGCTCCCCGCGGCCGGAATCGCTGGCGAACATCGATCGCAATGCCTGCGAGGATGGCAGCGCACGCCGCTTGGCCACGAGGCCGCCCCAGGCAGGAAGGTCACGGAGCGAGAGCTTGGGCACGAAACGACTCCTGCGGGGGACATGGAAACTGAAAACCAAGGGGAAAATGGACCGTCGGCATGGTATCAGGGACGTCGAAACCGGACCGCCAACGGGCGGGCAGGACCGGCAAGCCGCCCGCCAAAACAGCCGGAAATCGGCCAGACGCCAGACGAGGAGGTACG
>JBIIQL010000549.1:0-2963 GCA_044342095.1 Pirellulales bacterium | reverse complement strand
ACTGGTACATCGCCATCCGTACTTTGTTCGGTTCGATCATGACGCTTTTCCAAGAATGACGTGGCTCGTTTGAGTGATTTCAAGGCGATGCGGCAGGGTTGCCCCCGGAAGGGACATCAACATTCCGCCAGCGATCGTTCCACGTTTGCCAAGGGTTGTAATCCCAATGACCATTGGGATGCCAGCTATCCGACGGATGCCATCGCCATTCGCCCCCTTGCGGGTCCCACCAACGCCAGCCGGTTCGACCCTCGCTCGATCCTGGAGCCCACGTCCACTCAGCCGACCGGCCCGGTGGGGTTGGATAGTTGCCTGCATCCCACTGCCCTGCGAGGCGCTTTCCCTCTGAAATATCGTCGGCTCGTTTTGCGAGATCTCCAGCATCTTCAAAGTACTTCAAATACTTAATGACACCGATGACCGGAAGAACTGCGACGCCGTTGATGACGAGTCGCTTGCCCCAGTCGTACGACATTTCAGGGTGCGAGACGGTATGCCCCAGATCGCGGATATCCAGCGGTAGGTCGGCGCCGACGATTCCCAAACCGAAGCCCGCGCCAATCGAGAGGGCCGTCGGTGCTTCGTCTGTCCAGTCTCCGAAAACAAGGCTCTTGGTGGACCGACCGACGTAGCTGCCTACGCCACCCGCAACATCACCAATCGCGCCAATCCACCCGCGACTATCCGAGACTGATTCGCCGGCAGTTGCCACGTCCGCAACCCGGACAATCTGCCACCCCCCGTCGTCGCCCGTCCACACGCCCGAGACGAACCCCGGACCGTCGTCGCTGCCGTGCTGGTAGACCAGCGGCGTGGTGGTCGCGGACGATTCGCCATCTGCCAGGGCGAGCGCGGTTGACCCGGTTGTTCCCGGCTGGCTTCGCGTACCGCCATTCTTCGACTGCGAGGCGTCGTAGATCAGCTGCAGCGGGCCCCCAGAGCCCGTGGAGCCGGGCTTCGAGGCGCCAGCTCCGGATCCCGCGCCGTAGTAGAACCAGAGATCGCCGCCGTTTTTAGCAGAGCTGCTTCCGTCGAGGCTCGTGCCCTGTCCGCTAACACGCGTGCTCCCAGACGACTGCGACGAAAGTGCCAGGCCATTGGTATTTACGGTGCCATTCGTGCCAGAGCCAGAGGATCCAGCAACGGATCCTGATGCGCTCGCCAGCCAGAGGACCCCGCCGGACGGCGCACCGCCAGAGCCGGTCGTCGGCGCGGGGATCGACGAGGTGCCAGACGAGCCGGGCGTGGGGCTCGAGCAGGAAAGAAGGATGCCGCTCGAGGAAAGCGTCCCGGTGCCAAGGACAGCTGTCGCGGGTGCGGCCGCGCTCCACGAATCCGGCCCCACGCCAGCGAGCATCGCCCGCGGTTCGAGTCGCTCAATGAGCGCGAGCACAGAAACGGGGGGGCGTTTTGTGGTGTTTCGCCGCTTCACTCGATCTCTCCTCGGAAGACCTCTCGGGAGAGGGGCCAATCCCTCACCTGGGGTTCACCGTAGGAAAGGCCTTCCTTTTCGTCAAGGAATCGGTTCGGGGGGATCGCTCGATCGGCAAAGTCGAGCGCGTTCACATCCGCGGGCTCGGTCGTGGCGCAGCAACCAATCGCACCAGAGCGGTTGATTTTCCATCACTCGCCGCGGCCGTGCCCCACGGGCAATCAAATCACGCTCGCTCAACGAGGGGCACACCGTCGGCTAGCTGAACCAGCCGAGCACGAGGACGCCGGCGAGCACCATGCCGAGGATGCCGCCGAGCCATACCGTCCAGTGGATCGTGGCCAAGCGGATCGCGGCTGGGTCTTCATGGTGCGTGGCAGCAAACACGAGGCTCGCAAGCGCCACCAGCGGCAGCCCGAAGAGGAATCCCGGCACCCGATCGGCAAGGGTGGCCACCGGGGGCATGAAGGCGAGGAGTTCAAGCGCGGTCATGCGGTTCCTTCCATGGAGGTCGACGTCAGCACCAGCATCCGGGCGACTGTCGGGAGACCGTGGGGGGTGAGACGGAGAATGGGAAGCTCGTGTTGAAGTTGATCGGGGGGAAGTCAGCCATCGCCGCCGCGTCACCGCGGAGGCTCGGGAGGCTTGCGGGGATCGCTGCCGCTCGACGACCCGGCGCCGAGCGGGCCGGCGAAGGCGTCGTAGATCGCCAGGATGTTGAGCATTCCGGCGAGCATCGTGTAGAGCGTGCCGAACTCGAACCACCGCCCCAGCCGGCGCTGCCAGAGCGAGAGTTGATCGCCGCGGAACTGCCGATAGGGAGGCCGGTCGAAGAACGCCTCGTCATCGATGTCGGGATCGGTGGCCACGAGCCGGTCGGCGTAGGCCCGCGACACGATCTGCCCCGGATGGAGCGGCGGAGCCATGAAGGTGCTCGTGAAGAACGGTTGCTTCGTCCCACCGGAGAGATGGCGTGACTGGAACAGCGCCGGCATCGCCACGAGCCCGGCGCCGGCCTGACAGACAAACGCCCAACGCGGCTCCGCCGGCCGCCACGCTGCGTAGACGACCTTGCCCCCGCCGAGCCAGAGGCCGGCGAGAAACATGCCGAGGATCGCCCCCATGAACAGGCCCCCCTTGTGCTTCCGCCCCTGGTAAAAGTGGCCGAGGCCGGGGATGCACCACGCGAGGAAGGCCGCAAGGGTACGGTTGCGGAGATCGATGACCGAGTCGTCATCGGGGGAGATTGCCACCGACCGACCGGTGGCCGACGCCGCCGGCGCACGACCAGTCATCGAAGGGGACGGGTCTCGCGCTGGATGGGCCACGGCGACTCTCCGCGGGCTTTGCGGTGGAATCCCGGGGAAGAGCCATCATGATGATCCGGCCCCCAGGAAGAAGTGTCAGTGTAGGCCATCGCAGGCTCGTTCCCAACAGCCCCCTCGCTTCCTGCGGGGATGACGCTGGCCGCGGCCGCCCTTCGATCAATCACCGAGTCGGCGCACCACCCGCACCCGGGGATTGACCGGAG
>JBIIQL010000548.1:0-2965 GCA_044342095.1 Pirellulales bacterium | reverse complement strand
CGATGCGACATACCCTGCCCCCACCCTTTTCCCATGACACCCATGCTCCGATTCCTGCTCGTCGCTCCCCTCCTCGCCTTGGGCGCCGTCGCGGCCGGAGCCGACATCCCTTATTCGATGCCCGCCGTGGGGCCGGCCTATCCGCCGCCGCCGTGGCGCTACCGTGACTGCCGGGTCCTCGTGCTCACCCTTCGCAGTGATCCGGAGGTCGTGAAGCGGCTCGTGCCGCCGCCGCTGGTGCCCGATGCGGACGGGATCGTGATGATGTGGCTCGGCGAGATGCATGCTGTCGAGCCGTTCGAACTCGATTACCTCGAATACGGCTTGGGCGTTCCGGTCGAGCACGATGGCAAGCGGGGGATTTTTTGCACGCATCTCTACCTCGACGACGACACGGCGATCGCCGGCGGCCGCGAGATCTGGGGCTGGCCGAAGAAGCTCGCCGCCATGGATTTCACCGTCGAGGACAACCGCGTGACGGCGACGGCGACACGGAAGGGGGTGGAGATCATCCACGCGGAGTTCGAGGGGGGGAGCGATCTCCCGATCGAGGATCTGCCGCAGCACTTCATCAACTTCAAGATCATCCCTTCGGTCAGGGCCGGCGCCCCTCCCGATGTTTGCCAGCTCAACGACTGCCCGATGCTTCGCCGGACAAAGACCCTGAAGGAGGGCAAGGCGACGGTCGTGCTCCGGTCGTCGTCGGTCGATGCCCTCGGCGACCTGCCGGTGCGGGAGGTGCTCCGCGCCCGGTTATCGGTGGCGGCGATCGAACTGCCGTTCGGTGAAACGATCCACGACTATCTCCTCTCGCCCGAGAGGGCTGACGGCGCGGAACGGTGACACCTCACCCTCCGAATCACCCCGGCCGACCGCTGCCAGGCCCCTGAAAGAGAGACGCTTGCATGGATGATCCAAGGGAGTCGGATCCGGTCGGCGAGGTGGCTCCGTCGAGGCGGGGCGTACTCCGCGGAGCGGCGCTGGCCGTCATCGGAATCGTGACCGGGAGCACGGCTCCGGCCCCGCGGGGAACCGCCGCCGATGTCCCTGCTGCGGCGCCGACGCCTGGAGCGCCGCCCCCCACGCGCCCCTTCCAGGGATTGATCGACGCCGAAGGGCACGTCTACCACAACTGGGGGCGGAGCCAGGAGACGAGGCCGGGAGTTTGGGTCGAGCCGATCAGCGTGGCCGACGTCCAGGCCGTGGTGGGGGATCCGGTGCGATTTCCAGGGCCGGTGAGTGCCGTGGGGGGCATGATGTCGGTGACCGGGACGATCGGCAACGACGGCGGCACGATCGTCTCGATGCGCAAGCTCGATGCGATCCACGGGCTCGAACGCGACGCCGCGGGGCGTCAGGTGGTGCGCGTCGAGGCGGGATGCCGGCTCAAGAAGCTCCACCTCTGGCTCCAGGCACGCGACCTCGAGATCCCCTTCCAGGCCGAGATCGGTGACGCCACGGTCGGCTCGGTGGCGGCCGGTGACACGAAAGACTCGTCGCTCGACGGCGAGGGCTACTTCTCGGCAGGGGTGGTATCGCTGACGTTCGTCGACGAGACGGGCGCCGTGCGGACGCTCGACGAGGCGATCGATCCGCAGGCACTGGCGGAGTTCAAGTGCTCCTACGGCCTCTCCGGGATCATCGTGGAGTGTCTCGTCGAGGTCCGTCCGGCGATCCTCTGCCGGTCGCGATTCAGCATCGTGAGAAAGGATTCACCCGAGGCCCTGGCGGCGGCCATCAGGGAACGCCAGGCCGGATGCGACGCTTTCTGGGCCACGGTCTGGCTCGATAAACTGGCAGCGCTGTGCGACGAACGATTCCAGGCAGGCCCGGGCGCCGTCACGCCGCCGGACTCGGAGCCGGTGTTCGACGCCCTGCGGATCCAACGCCGGCTGACGATCCAGCACGGATTGTCCGCCAAGGACCTGCCGCGGCCGACGCCCCCACCGGCCGAGATCGTTTATTCCCGGGCCGACTGCGTCAACGAGTACTGGCGTCCGGAGGCGACGGAGAGCCGGCTCGATTTCCAGTATTACGAACATGACCTTTCCCAACTCGAGCGCGTGTTCACGGAGTCGCACGCGTTCACGATCCGTTTCCGTGACGCTCATGGATTTCTGCCCAACGGCTGGATCCTTTATTTCGTCCGTCGCCCGGAACAGGCGAAGAAGCCGTTCGGGCTCTATTCCGGAGGCCCCGGGACGTCGTTCTCCTTCGATCCGGTGTACTCCGATCCACTCGACCCGCTCTGGCAGCGTTTTGCGAAGGAAGCCAATGGCGTCGCGATCCACACGCTCGGTGGGCGTGGCTCCCCGATTCAGACGCAGTGGCTCACGCCCGACGATCTGACGATCCCGAAGCATCTCGCCCGCCCAAGGTTCACGACGCCGTACTACGCGCGGTTCCTCGGGTGAGGGGGGGCTGACGAGAACTCCTCCGAACGGCACTCTGCTGATCAACTCGGACTGGACGTGGGTGAACCATGACCGACCTTGTCAAAAGGAAACACGACCTCCACGAGCCGAGTTGGCAATCGTCGTACGTCCATCTGCCGGCGCTGGTGAATCGCCTCGGACTCAAGCGCGGGGCGGAAGTCGGCGTCGCCTTCGGGGGGCACTGCGAGGCGATCCTCGATCGCACGGGGGTGGAACTGCTCTACGGGGTCGATCCCTACAGGCATCAACGCGGCTACGACGATCCGATGAATCTTCCCCAGGCCGCGTTCGACAGCCTCCACCAGAAGACGCTCGATCGGTTGGCCCGTTTCGGCGACCGCTACCGTCACCTCCGAGAGACGTCCGAGGGGGCGATCCCGCAGCTCTTGGGGCCCCTCGACTTCGTCTCCATCGACGCCGACCATTCCTATGAAGGCGTCAAACGCGATCTCGGTGCCTGGTTCGGGATGGTGCGCGAGGGGGGCATCTTCTCAGGGCACGACTACGAGCACCCGCAGTTTCCCGGGGTT
>JBIIQL010000547.1:0-2972 GCA_044342095.1 Pirellulales bacterium | reverse complement strand
CGGAAATCGCCGGCGTCGCCGCAGCCCTCCGGGCGAGGATGGTGCGCGTGCCGCATGCCTGCCGAATCGTCGCCGACACCTGCGGCACCGGCGGCGACGGGTCGGGATCGTTCAACATCTCCACCGCTGCGGCGATCGTCGTGGCCGGGGCCGGTCTGCCGGTGGCGAAGCATGGCAACCGGGCCGTTTCGAGCCGCACCGGCTCGGCCGATGTCCTCGAGCGACTCGGCGTCCGCGTCGACGGCCCTCCGTCCCTCGCGGCTGCCTGCCTCGCCGACGTCGGCCTCGCATTCTGTCTGGCCCCGACCCACCATCCGGCGATGGCCCGCGTCGGTCCGCTGCGGCGTTCCCTGGGAAGGCCGACGGTGTTCAACTTCGTCGGCCCGCTGTGCAACCCGGCCGGGGCGACGGTGCAGGTGATCGGCGTCGGCCGGGCTGCCGTCCGTCACGCCGTGGCCGAAGCGGCCATGCTCGGCGGAGCCCGCCGCGTCCTCGTCGTCTCGAGCCCGCTCGAGATCGCAGGAGCCGGCGGATCGGCGACGCTCGACGAAGTCAGCCTGTTTGGCGTCACCGAGGTCATCGACGTCGGGCCCGAAGGCACGCGACACCGTGCCTGGACGGCCGAAGACTTCGGCTTGTCCACACGACCGATCGCCGAGCTTGCGCGGCTCGAAGTGAACGGCCCCGACGAGAGCGCCGCGGCGATCCGCGCCGTGCTCGCCGGGGAGTCGGGGCCGCGCCGCGATGTCGTCGTCCTCAATGCCGCGGCGACCCTCTGGGCCGCCGGTGTGGCTCCGTCGCTTCCCGCGGCCCGGGCGCTTGCCGAGCGTGCCATCGACGAAGGCTCCGCCGCCGCGATACTCGCCGCGCTCGCCGCGCGATCCCAGTCCCCTGTGACCCCGGCGGTCGACGCCTGATTCCTACCCTTTCAGAAGGCCAGCCCGATGGACTCCGATCTCATCCAGATCAGCCCGCTTCGCGCCCCATCGGCCACCCTCCCCGGGCTCGACGTGCTCCCCGCCCACGCCCCCTCCGCACCGAAGCCATCGTGCTGCGGGGGCGGGCAGGCCGTTCCTGCGGTGACGCTCGCCCCCCTTGGCACGACCAGCACGACCGCCGCCGGGTCCTGCTGCGGAGGCTCTGGCCCCAAGCCGTTGATGAAGCCCGGGTCGGAAGCGCCGCCGAAGCCTTGCTGCGCCAAGGCCGACATCGGCGAGCTCGGCTGGACCTGCCCGATGCACCCGCAGGTGACGACGTCCGAGCCGGGGGCCTGTCCGATCTGCGGCATGGCACTCGAGCCGATCGGCGTCGACGCCACCGAGGTGGCGACAGCCGCCGCCGAACGTCGCCGGCTGTGGATCTGCAGCGTTTTGGCGGTGATCCTCATGGTGGTGGCGATGGCGGGGATGGCTGGCCACGGCACCGGCCATCCCGCCGAGGGTCTTTCGGCCCGGTTGATCGCCCTCGCCGGGGGCGCCTGGGGCAACTGGCTCCAGCTCGCGCTTGCCACGCCGATCCTCTTCTGGGGAGGGGCGACGATCCTCTCCGGAGGGCTCGCCGGATTCCGCCGCGGCCGGCCGACGATGTTCTCGCTCATCGCCCTGGGCGTTCTCGTCGCCTGGGGGGCTAGCGTCCTGGGAACGGTCGTGCCGGGGATCTTCCCGGAGGCCTTCCGCCGCGCCGACGGGAGCGTGGCCGTGTTCTTTGAATCGGTGGGAATGATCGTCGTCCTCGTCCTCGTCGGCCAGCTCCTCGAAACGCGTGCCCGGCGTGGGACGACGGCCGCGATCCGCGCCCTTCTCGACCTCACGCCGCCGACCGCCGAACGGGATCCAGGCGGCGAGGTCGTGCCACTCGCGGCCGTTCACAAGGGGGACCGACTCCGCGTTCGCCCCGGCAGCCGCATCCCCACCGATGCCCGGATCGTGTCGGGGGAGACGACCTGCGACGAATCGCTGCTGACCGGCGAGCCGCTGCCGGTGGCGCGCGGCCCCGGCGACCGGGTTCTCGGCGGCGCGATCAACGGCCCGGCCGTCCTCGTCATCGAGGCGATCGCCGACCCGCACGACGCCCTCGTCGCTCGGATCGCCCGGCTCGTCCGCGATGCCCATGCCAAGCGGGCGCCGATCGAGCAGCTCGCCGATCGGATCTCGGCGGCTTTCGTGCCAGCGGTGCTCCTCGTCGCCCTCCTCGCCTTCGCCGGCTGGGCGATGTTCGGGCCGCAGCCGCGTCTCGCTCTCGGCCTCCTCTCGGCCGTGAGCGTTCTCGTCATCGCCTGCCCCTGTGCGCTCGGTCTGGCCACGCCGCTGTCGATGACGGTCGCGATCGGCCGCGGCGCCTCGGCCGGGATCCTCGTCCGCTCCGCTGACGCGATGGAGCGCCTGGCACGGGTACGGACGGTCGTCCTCGACAAGACCGGCACGCTGACCCTCGGTAAGCCGCGGATCACCGCCGCCGTGGCGCTCGCCGACGGCCGCATCGACGAGGCCGACTCACCGGAATCGCTGACCAGCGCCGCGGGGCACAGTGCCGCGGCGCACCCGGCCCTCCATCAGCTCCTGCTCCACGCCGCGAGCCTCGAGGCCGGCAGCGAGCATCCCCTCGCCCGCGCCTTTGCCGAAGCGGCGGCCGGCCTGTCGCTCCCGCCGGCGAGTGGCGTTCGCGCCGTCGTGGGACGCGGTCTCAGCGGCCGCGTTGCCGGAAGCGAGACGCTCCTCGGGAGTGAGCGATTTCTCGTCGAGCGTGGCGTCGATCCGGCCGTGGCGCTCGCCGGTGTGCCCACGGCCTCCGCGGCGCTCGAGCGAGCCCGTGAGGCGGGAGCGACGATCATCGCCGTCGCGGTCGAGGGTCGGTTGGCCGGATTCTTCGCCGTCAGTGATCCCCCTCGCCCCGAGGCGGCGGCGGTCATCGCCAGCCTCCGCCGCGAGGGGATCGCCGTCGAGATGCTCTCCGGCGACACGCCGCAGGCGGCC
>JBIIQL010000545.1:0-2983 GCA_044342095.1 Pirellulales bacterium | reverse complement strand
CGAGCTTTTCCAGCAACTCTCGGCCCTCCGCGCGATGCTCGCCGCCGAATCTCCACCCGGCTGCGAACGCCTCCGGGAAATCGTCCGGGCGGTCGCCGCGCTCCGCGGCCACCTTGCCGACCATTTTCGAGCCGAGGAGTCGGGGGGATTCATCGAAGAAGCGGTCGCGCGCATGCCGAAGCTCGGCGCCGCGGCGACGGAGGTCCTCGGCCAACATGGCGCGCTGCTCGACGACCTCGACCGGATGGTCAACCGCTTTGCCGATGTCGGCGAGGCCCCCTGCGCCGAAGCGTGGCGAGGGATGCACGAAGCCTTCGACGCCTTCATGCGCCGCATGCAGGCCCACGAACGCGCCGAAAACGCCGTCGTCCAACAGGGCTACAACGAGGATCTCGGCCTCGACGATTGATCGCCCGCCCGGCTCCGCTCAGCCGAACACCACCGTCCGTCGGCCGTGGAGAAAGACTCGCTCCTCGGCCACCAGCCGCACCGCTCGGGCGAGAACGAGCTTCTCGACGTCGCGCCCCGCCTGCGCCATCCGCTGCGGCGTGTCGGCATGGCTCACCGGGATGACGTCCTGGGCGATGATCGGCCCGGCGTCGAGTTCCGCGGTGACGAAATGCGCCGTCGCCCCGATGAGCTTGACGCCCCGATCGTGGGCCTGTTTGTAGGGGCTCGCCCCGGCGAAGGCCGGTAGGAACGAATGGTGGATGTTGACGATCCGGTCGGAGAAGTGGCCGATCGCTCCCTCGGAGAGCACGCGCATATAGCGGGCGAGGACGACGTACTCCGGCGCGTACCGGCGGATCTCGCCAAGGAGCGCCGTCTCGTGGTCCTCCCGCGAGACCCCCTCGTGGGGCACGTGATGGAAGGGGACGTCAAACCGCTCGACGAGGCCCCGCAGGCAATCGTGGTTGGCCACCACCGCCTCGATCCGCACCGGAAGATCGCCGCAAGAGGCCAGGAGCAAGAGCTCGCCGAGGCAGTGGGGCTCGCGCGTCGCGCAGACGACGATCCGCCGCACGGCGTCGCGGGTGACGCGGACCGTCGCCCCGGCGGGGAGCGCCGCGACGAGGAACCGCTCGAGGTCGGCCGCCGCCACGGGGCCTGCGGCAGGGGTCACCTCGGCGCGGAAGAAAAACCACCCTTCGGCGGCATCGACGTATTCGTGGTTGGTGTCGATGTTGAGGCGGAGCGCCTGGAGGACGCCGGTAATCCGGTGAATGAGCCCCACTTCGTCAGGGCAGTCGACGAGAACGACCTCGCGCCCCGGTCCGGCGGCCGTCAAGCGTCACCTCCCCACGGCCGGCGCGCGGCCATACCTGTCCCCCGGGCGACCGGAAAGGATTCGACCGCCGGCACCCACGCCAGCACGACGTCGTCGACCGAGATCTCCGTCTTCTTCGGCGCGATCTCGATCGGTTCGAGGACGAGCCGGTCGGGATTCGCCTCGAGGCGCACTTTTTCCAAGTCCTCGCTCACTTCCTCCTCGAGCGTGGCGAGCTTCGCCTCGAGATCGGAGAGCGCCTCTTCGGCATGGACGACGTCGGCCTGCTGGCGTGTCGCGCGGCTGGCCGTACGCATCGACGTCGCCGCCCGCCCCACCGTCGTGGAACTGGCTACCTTCCGCCCCAGGATCGCCGAGAGGACGGCGGTGCCGATCGAGACGTACGTCTGCATCGACTTGTTCTTCGCCTCCGCCTTCTCCTTCTCCACTTTTTGTCGGGCCCGTGCGATTCGATCGTTGAGCGAGGCGAGCTTGGCGGCACTCTTGTCGCGGATCCGGTCGATCTCCTTGTCACGCCATTCGCGCACCTGTTGGGCGATCCGGACGCGGAACTCTCCCTCCGTCTCGTCGGGCCTCGAGACGGCATCGATCGACGGCGCCGTAAACACCGTCAGCTTCGCCGTCCGGGCGAGATGACTCTTGAGCGATGTGCCGAGGCTGGCATAGGCCTTCGCCGCGGCGAGGGCCGGCGGCAAGCCAGCGAAGCCGCCAGCGAGGGGCGCTGCCTCCACCTCCGGCACCTCGGCAAATTGCCGCCCCCCCTCCCAGGCCGATTCGCCGAGCTGGTCCCCGGCCGGCGCGAGGCAGAACACCTCCCGATCGCAGTCGATCCTGGCCTTCGCGTGTGTGTAGCGGACCCGCGCCCGGCCGAGGATCGCCGGCTTGTAAAGCAGCCCACCGTCCGGCACCGGCCCGTCGGGGGAGAGAAACACCTCGCGAACGCCGGGGGGAAGAAGCGGCCGCGGCCCCGCGCCGCCGCCGGCCCCTGCGGCGAACGGATTGACTCGGGCCGGGGCACCTTCTGGTGCCGGCCCGCCCCCCTGAAGCCGTTTGATCTCCTCGCGAAGCAGCGGCCCGCGGAGATACGACATCGTCCAGCGCGTTTGGAAGACCGTCTCCTCGTCGTCGTGGACGGAGTGGAGGAGGAACATCCGCTGCTCGAGTCCCGCGAGCAACCGGTCGACCCGGGCCCGATCGAAGCCGGCGCCCGAGGAGCTGGCCGCCCCCTCGAGCCCGTCGAGGACGCGGGCCTTGTCGCGCGCCGTCTGCAGTCGCCCGAGAAACCAGGTGCCGGCGTTGGAGAGGGCCTTGTAGTCGAGATCGACCGGATTCTGCGTGGCGAGCACGATCCCCAGGCCAAAGGCCCGGGCCTGCTTGAGGAGCGTCAGGAGTGGCGTCTTGCTGGGGGGATTGGCCGTCGGCGGCAGATAGCCGAACACCTCGTCCATGAGGAACAGCGCCTTGAGGCTCGACGTCCCCGCCTGCGACCGCATCCACGACACCGCCTGACCGGCCAGGAGCGTGACGAATGCCATCCGCTGGGCATCGTTCATGTGGGCGATCGAGATCACGCTCACGCGCGGCTTCCCGGCCGGCGTCCAGAGGAGCCGGCCGACATCGAGCGGCTCGCCATGGAGCCAGGCATCGAAGCCCGGCGCGGCGGCGACGGTGTTGAGCTTGCCGGCGAGTTGGAAG
>JBIIQL010000546.1:0-2983 GCA_044342095.1 Pirellulales bacterium | reverse complement strand
CCCGAGCCCCGGCTCACGGGGCCGGTGCGGCTGCAGGCGCCGGGGGAGAGGTCTCGATGATGGCCGGGGGAATCATCGCCGGGATCGGCGCCCCCTCCGCCGGTGTCTCACCCGCCGGAGCCGGGCCGATCGATTTGAGCAAGCGGAAGAACTCGCTGTCGGTCGTGAGCACGAGCGTGGCGTCGCGGTCGAGGGTTTCGCGGTAGGTGTCGAGGGTCTTCACGAAGCGGTAGAAATCGGCCGCCTTGGGGCTCGAACCGTAGGCCGAGGCGTAGGTCTCCGAGGCCTTCGCGTCGGCCTCGCCCATGATCTCCTGGACCTTGAGATAGGCCTCCGACTCGATCTTCTGCAGGTCCTTCTCTTTCTTCCCCTCGATCTTCGCCGCCTCGCCGGCCCCCTGTGAGCGGAACCGCTCGGCGATCTGCATCCGCTCCGAAGACATCCGGTCGTAGATCTTTTCGATCACGCCGGACTTGTAATTGAGCCGCTTGATGCGGACGTCGAGGAGCTCGATCCCCCACAGCGTCACCTTCGGCTGCGCGGCGGCGAGGATCTCCTTCTCGAGGGCCCGCCTGCCGAACTGGATCGGCGGGAGCGAGGAGATCGAGACGCCCGTCTCCTCGATCGTGTCGTCCTTCTCGGCGACCCGCTCCTTGTCGGAGCGGACCACCTCGATGAGATCGTGGCGGGCGACGACGTTGCGCGTCTCGCTGCCAAGGATGTCGTCGAGCCGGGAGATGGCGCTACGCTCGTCGCGGAGGCTCTGGAAATACTTGAGCGGGTCGGCGATCCGCCAGCGGGCGAAGGTGTCGACGACGACGAACAGCTTGTCGCGCGTCGTCATCTCACTCGGCGGGCCGTCCCACTCAAGGATCCGCTTCTCGAAGCGGTTCACCGTCTGGATCATCGGCAGCTTGAAGTGGAGGCCGGCGCCGTTCGGGCCGTCGTGGGCGTTGATCGCCTTGCCGACTGGCCTGCCGAACTGCGTGACGATCACCTGCTCGGTCTGGTCGACGGTGTAGGCGCCGCCGAGGAACACCGCGCCGATCGCCAGCAGCGCGATCAGCCCCAGCGGCGACACGACGAGCCCTGAGAGCCAACGGCCCACTTGGAGGAGCGGATGATTGATCGGGAGCTGGCTCATGGTGTGTCGTTCCCCGTCGTGGTGCCCTGGCGCCGGCGGGCCGGGAGTGGACGGGCCGGATCGGCTTCGGGCTGGCGGAGGTTCATCAGCGGGAGGAATTGCCGCGCGTCGGCGTCGAGGATGATCTTTCCTCCCAGCCGCGGGATCACTTCCGAGAGCGCCTCGAGGTAGAGCCGCTGCCGCGTCACCTCGGGGGCCTTCTCGTATTCGGCGAGTTGCTTGCGGAAGCGGGCGACGTCTCCCTCCGCCTCGTTGACGCGCTTGAGGGCGTAGCCCTCGGCCTCGCTCACCTTCCGCGTTGCCTCGCCGCTGGCCCGGGGGACGACCTTGTTGTATTCCCCGTTGGCCTGATTGATCGTCTGCTCGCGCTCCTGCTGGGCGCGATTGACCTCCTCGAAGGCTCCCTGGACGCGGGCTGGTGGGTGAACGCTCTTGAGCTGCACCTGCTGGACACGCATCCCCATTTCGAGCTCCCGGACGAGTTCGGTGAGCTTGAGAATGGATTCGTTCTCGATCCCCTGCCGACCGACGGTGAGCACCTCGTCGACCGTCCGGTCGCCGATCACTTCGCGCATCACGCTCTCGGAGAGGTCGCGGAGTGTCGGCCCCGGCTCGCGGTTGTTGAACAGCCACTCGGCCGGATCGCTGATCTCGTACTGCACGACCCACTCGACGTGGGCGGCGTTGAGGTCGCCGGTCACCATGTCGCTCTCACGGGCGGTCTCGCTTGACACCTGATCGGGGTTGCTCCCGCCGACGGTACCGAAGCCAAACTCCATCTTCAGCTGCCGCTTCACCGGCACGATCGTCACCCGGTCGATCCCGAAGGGGAGCTTGAAGCGCAGCCCCGGATCGACCGTCTTGATCGCCTTGCCGAAGCGCTGCACGACGCCGACGCTCTCCGGGCCGACGGTGTAGACCATCCCGAACAGGCCACTGACCAGCGCGAAGAGGACCACCGCGGCCAGCGGCGCCAGCCACGCGCCCCCCACCGGGAGGCGTGGGAACGAGGGGGGCAGGCCTGGAAAATCGGACGAACGAGCCATGCGGGGCGTTTTCCTGAGGACGGGAACCCCCTCATCCTGATCGGAATCGCCGCCGATGCAAACCTTTTCGCTACCGGTGGCGCGACGATTTCCCCGCCGTCACTCCGCAGCGGCCGCCGCGTCTCCCCCGGTGGCCCCTTCCCGGGCCCTCTGAATGAGGAAATCGACGAGCTTTTGGCAGTGGAAAAAACCCTCCCAGAAGTTATGCCCCTGCCCCTCGGCGACGATCAGTTCCACGAGATCCCCCTTGCCGAGCGCCTCGTAGCGGTCCTTCAGCCGGCCCGAGTTCGGCTCGAGGGGGACAACGACGTCGATGTCGCCATGGATGATGCAGATCGGGATCCCGGCCCGGGCGGCGACGTCGATCTTTTCCACCGGGCAAAGCTCGTCGACCTTCGCGAGGAGGTCGGCGGGGGTGAGGCCGTAGGCGCCCGCGGCGTTCTCGGCCCCCGGATACGTCCGCCAGTCATAGACCGGATAGATGCCGCCGAGGCCGGCGGTGAGGTCGGGATGGGCGATGGCCCAGGCTGAGGCCCACAGGCCCCCGCGGCTGCGGCCGAGGAGGGCCGGCTTGGCAGCGTAGCCGCGCTTCACCATTTCGGCATGGAGCTTTTCGGTCGCCTGCACGGCCGCCGGACTGCCGTACGACTCGCCGGTATCGATCCCCGCCACGGCCACGCCTGCTTCCGTGAAGCGCTCGTGCATCCATCGCTCCGCCTCGTCGGGATAGGCCGCGAGCGTCGGGCCATAAAGGATCCAGGGACGCGGGGCACCGGCAGGGAGGGCGTTGACC
>JBIIQL010000544.1:0-2984 GCA_044342095.1 Pirellulales bacterium | reverse complement strand
TGGGCCGAAGGGGTGAAGGCCGGGCTCGTTCCCTGGACGCCGCTCGAGGCGATCGAATTGGGGAGTGTCGGCGGGCTCAATCACCCGACCCAGGAAGAGGAGCGCGTGATCCTCACCCTCGGCATGCACGGCCCGGAGATCTTCGTGGTCACCGAGCCAAAGCTGACCGGAGTGACCGCCCTGCGGCTCGAAGCGCTCCTCCACGGGGATCTTTTCCAATTCGGCCCTGGCCGACACGGGCCCTGGGCGCTCGGTGAGGTCGAGGCCTTCGTGCAACGCCCCGGTAGCGATGCCTGGGAAAAGGTGACGCTCGTCGATCCTTCGGCCGATTTCTCCGAGCCTGAGTCGGCCCCCCCACCCCCGGCCGACAAGCCGAACGAGAAGCGTTCGGTTGGCCCGGTGGCAAACCTCGTCGATGGCAATCACGGCACCTGGTGGAAGGCCGACCGCGGCACCGGCCGCCGCCATCAGCCTTCGTCCGCCGTTCTCCGCTTCGAGAAGCCGCTCGATCTTCCGGCGGGGACGAAGCTCAAGATCGCCCTCCACTGGCCCGGCACGCCGAGCCTCATCGGCGCCACCCGGCTCTCCCTCTCGACCGCGCCCTCTCCCACCGCACCGCCGATCGACCACGCCTGCATCCTCGCGCTCGCCGTCCCCGCCGAGGCCAGGACCGAGGCCGAGAAGGGGGCGATCTTCGAGGCCTGGCGGAAGACTATTCCGGAACTGAAGGCCGTCGAAGAATCCATCGCCGCCCTCTACCAGCAGTGGCCCCAGGCACCGACGACTGTCCTCCACTTGGCCGAGCGCGATCAGGCCCATGCCCGGGCCACCCGGCGGCTCGACCGGGGCAATTGGATGCAGCCGCTCGAGACCATTCCCCCCCATGTGCCTGCCGCCCTCCATCCGCTCCCCGCTGGGGCGCCTGCCAACCGGCTCGGGTTTGCGATGTGGCTGGTGTCGCCCGATTCGCCGCTGGCGGCGCGCGTCGCGGTCAATCGGGTCTGGCAGGCGATCTTCGGGCAGGGGCTCGCGGAGGTGCCGGATGACTTCGGCACGCGCAGCCCCGTGCCGCTCGAGCGCGATCTTCTCGACTGGCTTGCGGTCTCTTTTCAGGAACGCGGCTGGAGCCAGAAACAGTTGATCCGGGAGATCGTGACGAGCGACACCTACAAGCAGTCGTCGCGGGCCGCGCCCCACGCCCTCGCCATCGATCCGACGAATCGGTTCCTCGCGCGGGGGCCACGGTTCCGGGCCGATGCGGAGGTCGTCCGCGATCTGGCGCTCGCCGTCTCAGGGCTCGTCACGCAACGACTTGGCGGCCCGGGAGTGATGGCGCCGGTGCCACAGAACGTCCTCGACTACAACTACGGCGGCGTCAGTTGGCAGGCGGCGGAGGGGCCCGAGCGTTACCGACGGAGCGTCTATCTCCACCGCAAGCGCTCGATGCCCGATCCGCTCCTCTCTGCCTTCGACTCCCCCAACGGCGACATCGCTTGCGCCCGTCGCCTCCGCTCCAACACGCCGCTTTCGGCGCTTGCCGGCCTCAACGAGCCGGTGTTCGTCGAAGCCGCCCGGGCCCTCGCCCTCAAAATCCTCCGCGACGGGGGCGGCGACGATGAGTCGCGGATCCGGCACGCCTTTCAAGCCTGCACCGGCCGGCTTCCCAGCGGCGACGAGACCGCCACGCTGCTGGCCTTTCTCGACACGCAGCGGCGACGCATCGGCGACGGCTGGCTCGATGCCCGCGAGGTCGCCACAGGTTCGCTCGGCACGCTGCCGGCCCTTCCTCCCGGCGCGACGCCGCAGGATGCCGCCGCGTGGACGCTCGTCGCCCGCGTCCTTTTGAATCTCGACGAGACCGTCAGCAAGCACTGAACTTGTGTCGGCAACGCCACTCCGCCCCGCCCGAGGAATCCCCATGACCGCTTTCCCCCCCACCGAACTTCTCCGCGACGCCCAGGCCAAGCTCCTGCGTCGGCGCTGGTTCTTCCGCGAGTGCGGCGTGGCGCTTGCCGGCATGGCGGCGGCGACGCTCCTCGAAAAGGAGGGGCTCGCCTCGTCGGCCCCGAATCCGCTCGCCCCCCGGGCTCCGCACTACGCCCCAAAAGCAAAACGGGTGATCTCGATGTTCCAGGCGGGGGCGCCAAGCCACCTCGAGCTTTTTGATTTCAAGCCGGAGCTTGCCAAGCGGAGCGGGTCGCTTCCGCCGGCGGAGCTCCTCGCCGGCTACCGGGCCGCCTTCATCAATCCCAACTCGACGCTCCTCGGGCCGAAGTTCTCCTTTCGGAAGTCGGGCCGAAGCGGGCTCGACTGGAGCGAGCTTTTGCCACACATCGGGAACATCGCCGACGACATCTGCGTCATCCGGTCGATGCAGACCGACGCGGTCAATCACGCGCCGGCGCAGATCCTCATGAACACCGGCTCGCAGCAGTTCGGCCGACCGAGCTTCGGGGCCTGGACGCTCTACGGCCTCGGGAGCGAGGCGGAGGATCTCCCCGGCTACGTCGTCCTCACCAGCGCCACCGGCACCAGCGGCGGGGCGAGTAACTACGGCGCCGGCTTTCTTCCCACGCTCTACGGCGGAATCCCCCTCCGCGGCACCGGCGATCCGGTCCTCTACCTCACCAACCCCAAGGGAATCGACCGGGAAGCGCAGCGAGCCTCGCTCGACACGCTCAGCCGGCTCAACGCGCTCGCCCTCGACGCGGTCGGCGATCCGGAGATCGCTTCCCGGATCCAGAGCTACGAGATGTCCTACCGGCTCCAATCGAGCGCCCCGGACCTGATGAATCTCTCGGGGGAGCCGAGGGCCGTCCTCGACCGCTACGGGATCACCGATCCGGCCCTGCCGAGCTATGCCCGCAACTGCCTCCTCGCCCGCCGGCTCCTCGAGCGCGGTGTCCGCTTCGTGCAGCTCTTCCACGAGGCCTGGGACACCCACGGCGATCTCGTCAACCGAATGAAGAAGAATGCCGCCGACA
>JBIIQL010000543.1:0-2997 GCA_044342095.1 Pirellulales bacterium | reverse complement strand
CGGCTTCCACGGCGCCGCCTGGCTCGGCGTCAATCACAATCCCCTCCAGTACGGCTCCTTCAGCTACGGTAACGAGGCGGGGAGCCTGCCGACGAGCGACGCCAAGAGCTTCGCGCTCACCGACGGCCTGTCGGAAAAGCGGCTCATCGATCGGGTGTCACTCCGCGGCCAGCTCGACGACCTCAAGCACCGCATCGACCGGGAGCGGACGTTCGACCAGATGGACAAGGCCGAGCAGCAGGCGATGGACTTGGTCCTCTCCGGCAAGGTCCGCAAGGCGTTCGACATCTCGGAGGAGCCGCAAGCCCTCCGCGATCGTTACGGCGCCGGCTGGGGGGAGCAGGCGCTCATGGCCCGCCGGCTCGTCGAAGCGGGGGTTCGCTATGTGTCGCTCAACACCGGCTACTTCGACGACCATGGCAACATCGGCCCCGCCCTCAAGGACAAGCTCCCCCGCCACGACGCGGCGGTGGGGACGCTGATTGCCGATCTCGCCGACAAGGGGCTCCTCGACGACACGCTCGTCGTCGTCGCCGGGGAGTTCGGCCACACGCCGAAGATCAACAAGGACGCCGGCCGCGACCACTGGCCGCAGGCCCAAAGCATCCTTCTCGCCGGCGGCGGCTATCGCCACGGGCAGGTGATCGGGAGCACGAACGACAAGGCGGAATACCCGACGTCGCGGAAGATCGGCGTCGAGGACTTCTGTGCGATCGTTTACCACTCGATGGGGCTGAAGGTCGACGACTCGATCGTCGACCTCACCGGCCGGCCGACGCACCTCGTCCCCGGCGGCGAAGTGCCCGTCGAGCTCCTCTGACACTCAAGCGAGTGCCCACATGCGAGACCCTCTGCTTCCGCCGAGCGAAGAGCCTCTTCACGGGGGGAGCGAGGCTTTGTGCGACCGTTCCGCATGGCCGGTATGGGTGGGGCGCGTCGGCGAGCCGCAGCCCCGAGCCGATTACTCCCAGTTGACCCCCTCACAGCGGATCGATCTCTGCTGGGCGGTGACGAAGCAGGCCTGGTCCCTCACCGGACAGGAACTGGATGAATCCGCATTTCGTCGAGATTCTGAAAAGCTTTCGCGACGAAGAGGTTGAATACCTCGTCATCGGCGCTCACGCCCTGGCGGCGAAGTGCCCGTCGAACTCCTCTGAATCGGGGCCCTTTTTGCCGGTTTTTACGCGTCGCCCGTGGTTCGAGCGGCGGTGGCAGTTCTGGGCGGCTCTGTCCGCCTCACTCCACCGGCCGGCTGCTCTGGGAAACTCGGAGCCATGACAGGACGACAATTTTACGACTGGCAGACAGCAGGCGGGGCCGACGACGTCATGAAGATGGTCGACGCCCTGGAACGCGCTGAATTGCATTGGTGCGCCATCGGTGACCTAGCGGTCAATCACTGGGCCGCCGAGCCGATGGTGACCCGGGATGTCGATTTTGTCGTCGCGGTTGACGAGATCGATCAAGCTGTGAGCGTGCTTGAAGCGGTCGGGTTCAAGGCTGAGCGACACGACTGGTCGGTGAACTTCCTCGGCCGCTCCCAGGTCAGCCTGCAGTTGAGCACGGAAGACTTCTATCGAGATTTCACCTCCCGGTCGGTCCCCGCCGATGTCCATGGGATTCTCCTCCGAGTGGCGGCACTCGAAGACACGCTCGCCGGCAAGATCAAGGCCTGGCGAACCCCTGGGCGACGGCCGAGCCAGGCGATCAAAGACCTCGGCGACGTCGCCCGCCTCATCGAAGCCCACCCCGCGCTCCTCGCATCCCTCCCACCGGACGTGAAGAGGGCGCTGGACCGGTAAAGCGGAGCCCTTGCGGTGGCTGTCACCGCTTCACGGCGGCCCGTGTGGAGCGTTTGCCACCCCCGGCATCGGCGGCTGCCGACGTCTGCGCCGCCGCCGCGTCTGACGCACATCCCGGACGACCGGTGGCGGAGGGCGATTCTGGGCACCCTCCACCACCACGGTCGCCGGTCGCTTGAAGCCGAGCGGGCGCGATGACTTCGATCGTCAGGCCACCTTCAGGCGCCGCCGCTCCACGAGGCCGAGCACGCCACCGAGAAGCGCGAGAACGCTTCCCAGGCTGGCTGGGTCGATCTCGGGAACGGCAGAGAGCGTTCCCACGAAACGCACTTCACTCAGGCCGATGGCGTCACCGCTGCCGTAGTTCCCCGTATAGGCAATCTTGACAGCCTTTACGTTCTGTGCGGTCAAACCATTGATGTAGTTTTGATAGCCCGTGCCGGCGTACGCGCCCGACCACGTCGCCTGTGTTAATGACCCACTAAAAATGGTGGATCCCACGCCGCTCGTGTCTGCGCCAGTCGAGTACGAAATCGTCGCCTGCCGCACGCCTCTGCCATATGCGGTTTGGCTTTCAGCGCTACTCAGGTTCCAGATCACCATCGCTTCGAGCGACGTGTTTTTGTCGAAGGTGAAGAGAATGGAACCACTATTTCCAAAGGCGCCGCCGTAAGTTGCAAGCCAACCCGTCGTCCACGACTGTTGGTAAGCCTTGGAGCTCATCGTCACCCGCCCGGCCGTGAGGTCGATCATTCCGCTTCCATCGAGCAACGAGGAAGCGGGGGCATAGTTGAGCGTGTTGGTTCCGACCGCGGTGATCGTGTTTTCACCAGAATCGCCGATAAAAACCGTTGCCGCCTGAGCGGAAACGGCAAACGATCCAAGCAGGGCCGCCACTCCGACGGCAAGATAGGATCCTGTGAAGCGAACACGTTTCACGATCGATTCCTCTTGTAAACGGTTGAACACGCGGCGACTGCCCGGTGTGGGTTTTTCAACAAAGGCTGACAGCAGACCGAAGACGGATCGACGGTTTCCGGCGATGACAATGCGCAGGTGACCTGGAGACGGTGATCGATCACGGCCGGGCCTAAAGCTCGGTGCTTCCATGCGGCCGTTCACGCTCCACAAGGACCGTTTGCCGATAGGCGCCCGGCGTGCACGAACTTTTGGAACTCCCGCTCGGCCGTGAGTT
>JBIIQL010000542.1:0-2998 GCA_044342095.1 Pirellulales bacterium | reverse complement strand
GGCGGCTCTTCGACCTCGACGAGGAGCAGTTGCGCCAGGAGGTCTTCCGGCGCCGCTCCGACGCCTTCCTCTTTCGCCGCATCCCCGGGGCCGCCGTCGCGGTATCGATTGGCGGGAGGGTCATCGAAGCCGGGCCGACCGACCGGGTAGGCCACTTCCACCTCGAGATCGACCTCGACAATCCACCGGGCCCCCTCGCCGCGCCGCGGACGGTGGCCTACGAGGCCTGGGCCACCGAGCCGGCCGGCGACGACGGCGGTGAGACGGTGTCACGCGGAGCAGGGCGGGTTCATCTGGTCGACGACGAGGGGCTGTCGGTGATCTCCGACATCGACGACACCGTGAAGGTGACTGCTGTCGGCAATCGCCGCGAGCTGCTCGCCAACACCCTCCTCCGGGAGTTCCGCGCCGTCCCCGGCATGCCGGAGATCTACCGCGGCTGGGAAAACGACGGGGTGGCGTTTCACTATGTGTCCGCAAGCCCCTGGCAGCTCGCTTCCTGCCTCGATGGCTTCTTCACCGAGTGCGGCCTCCCCTCGGGCTCGATGCACCTCAAGCTCTTCCGCCTCAAAGACTCGACCCCACTGGGGAGGTTTCCCTCGCGGAAGAAATCGAAGCGACGCGTGATCGAGCAGATCATGGCCGACTTCCCTCGCCGTCGTTTTCTCCTCATCGGCGACTCGGGGGAACGCGACCCCGACGTCTACACGGCGGTGGCCCGCCGCAAGCCGTCCCAGGTGGCCGGCGTCGTGATTCGCCGGGTCGATGGCCATGGGCCAGCCTGGAAACTCGACCGCCGCCTCGATCGCCTCGCCCGCCGGCTCCCCCGCGGGCTGTTCCAGGTGTTCGACGAGCCCGCCTCGATTCGCGATCTCGCCTCAGGCCGGGATCCGGCGTGAGCGGAGAGGCCTCCCCTCGGCCGCTCAGTCGCCGCCGGCATCGGGGGCGTCGTCCCCCTTCTCGTTCGGCCCGCGCCGGCTCGGGCGGCGGGCATCGTGGCGGCGGAAGACGGCGACGACATCCTCAATCGGCACGACGTAGAGGAGATTGTCCTGTTCGAAGTCGACCGGGATCGAGTTCTTGGGGTGGAAGAGAACCTTGTCGTACTTCTCGATCGGGAAGTCGGCATCGCGCTCCACCTGGAGGCTCACTTCGACGACGCGCCCGGTGATCGTGGGGATCTCCGCCTGGTCGGGGAGCACGATCCCTCCGCGCGTCTTGTGGCGGCTCTCGTCCTTGCGGATCAGGACCCGCATCCCCAGCGGCTCGACAAAATCGTCCACGCTCATCTCCGCCCCCGACTGCCGTCGGGGCTCCTCGTTCGAGAGCCCGCGGGCATCCCGTCGGTCCGGCGGGGATGCCTGGATCGCTGTTGTACGTCCCTCCCAGGCGGCAAGCCACTCCCGGGCAGATCGCCCGTCCGCGAGGCGTCAACGATTCAGGGGCTCTCGAAGGCGTTCTCGAAGTGCTCGACGGTCGGGGCCGCGCCATCGGCTCCGAAGATCACCGTGACGACGTCGATCCGCACCTGGCAATCCTGAAGACGGTGCCGGCGGATGTAGGCGTTGGCGAGTTCCGCGATCCGCCGCTGCTTCACCGGCCCGACCGTCTCGGACGGGTGGCCGTGGCGGGTGTCGGAGCGGCTCCGAACCTCGACGAACACGACCGTGCGCCCGTCGAGGGCGACGATGTCGATGTCCCCTCGGAGCACCCGCTCGCGGCGGCCGACGATCCGGTAGCCGAGCCGCTGGAGGTGCTTGGCGGCGAGATCCTCCCCCTTCCGACCGAGCGCGTCGCGGTCGTCGGGTCCGTCATGGCGAAGCTCGGGGTCGCGCCGGTCCATCGGCCCCCTCCACACCCATCGATGCGGGACGGTGTCCACGGGATCCAGGGGGGAAGAGGGGGGATTCCCCGATCAGGCCTTGGCGGCCTTCTTCGCAGCAGCCTTCTTCGCAGCGCCGGCCGCCAGGGCGACCTCGTCACGCTTCTCGCGAAGACGCACGGCCTTGCCGACGCGGTCACGGAGGTAGTAGAGCTTGGCCCGGCGCGAGACGCCCGACCGCTTCACCTCGACCTTGGCGATCTTCGGTGAATGAAGGGGAAACTTCCGCTCCACGCCCTCACCGCCGACGATCCGTCGGACGGTGAACATCTCCCGGCTACCGGTGCCACTGCGGGCGATGACGACGCCGTTGAAAATCTGAACCCGCTCCTTCTCGCCTTCGAGAATGCGGGTGTGGACGTCGACGGTGTCGCCGATGGCGAACTTCGGGACTTCCGACTTGAGGCTCGAGGCCTCGACGAGGGCGAGGGTCTTTTGGCTCACGGCACGCTCCTTGGTGTGGTTTCGACGGCCCGGGCTGTGAGCTCCGGAGCCTTCTTGGTCGGGACTGGGGATTGGTTCGTGGATGGCTCGCCGGGGCGGTCCGACGGGCCGGCGTCACGGCGGCGGGTGGCGACAATCGCCTGCTCGTGGCGCCACGTCGCGATCTTACCGTGGTCCCCCGACAGTAACACGTCTGGCACAGCCATGCCGCGAAACTCGCGCGGACGGGTGTACTGGGGTCCCTCGACGAGCCGGCCGGGGTTGGAGAAGGAATCCTGCCGGGCGCTCTCCTCGTCGCCGAGCACGCCGGGAACCAGGCGGCAGACGGCGTCGACGACGACCATCGCCGCGACTTCCCCTCCGGAGAGGACGAAATCTCCGATGGAGAGTTCCTCAGCCCCCAGCGCCGCGCGGACGCGGGCGTCAAAGCCCTCGTAGCGGCCACAGACGAGGATCAGCCGATCCCGGCGGGAAAGCTCCTCGACCACTTCCTGGGTGAGCCGACGCCCGCCGGGCGTGAGAAGAATCACGGGCGCTGCGGGGCCAACGGGAGCTTGCTCGGCAGAGGCCGCCGCGAAGCCGTGGGTGATGACATGCTCCGCACAGGCGACCACCGGCCCGGCCATGAGGAGCATCCCCGGGCCGCCACCGAAGGGACGGTCGTCGACCTGC
>JBIIQL010000541.1:0-3001 GCA_044342095.1 Pirellulales bacterium | reverse complement strand
CGGCGTCCTGGGCCTCGTCGAGCGACTTGCCGCCGACCGCGACCTTGCCGTAGGAGGGGCCAAGATCGAGGAGCCCACCAGGCTCGACGACGTAGATGCCGTTGATCGGTTGCTCGAGGAGCGTTCCTTCGACGATCACCTGGAGCGAATCGAACGACTGGATGCGGAACGGCGGCTTCGGCACGATTCGCAGCGCATCGATGAGGAGGATGTCGGGGGGCTCGATGACGTAGGGCGGCAACGACACCTTCGCCAATTCCTTGGCCGGCATCTTGGCCGGATCGCCCTCGCAGTTCGCCTTGAGCGTGGCCTCGTGGGACGCGGTCCGTTGCGGCCGACCGTAGATGTTGCAGCCGACGCCGTGGACAAGGGTCATCGCCACGACGAGGAGACGGAGCACCACGGCGTGGGCCGGGCGGGAAGGCCGGAACCATCCCGTGGCGACGTGGTTGTTCGGTTTGCTGACTCGGGGCATGCCTCACTCCTTACCGGCCGTTAAACTCGGCGTCCTCGGAATCATCGGCCGCAAAGGCTGGCAGACTTTGCCGATTCTGCCGGTTTTGTCGGCGAACACGTGGACCCTCCCGGGCCGAATCGCCCGCGGATGCCCCCCGATCGATGCTCAAGGGCCCCGCAATCCCCGCCATTCGTTGTCGCACCAACGCTCTCCCCCTACCTTCTGTGGGTCGCGGTGGAGCACTCCCCGCCCGATCGCCTCAGGCCCCCCGGCTTCCCATGTCGCCAGACTTTCCCCCTGTCACCCCGGCTCCGCACCGCGCCCGCGGGCTGGGGTTGCGGTCGCGGACGTCTTGGTTCGGCGGCAGGATGGCGTCGATGGTGGTCGCCCACGCGGTGCTGTTCCTCGTCGCCTGGTTCGTCTCCTTCTGCACACGCTGGGACTTCCAGCCCGATGCCCGGATGCTGGGGATGTTTCGGGGCACGGTCGTCTGGGTGGTGATCGTGAAGACGATCGTGTTCCTCCTCCACGGTCAGTTCCGCTGGCTGTTCGGGAGGCTGTCGTTCGCCGATCTCGGTCGGCTCGCCTTCACCACCACCCTGGCGACGCTGGTGTTGGTGGCGATCGACGTCCTCCGGGAGGGTGTCGGCGACCTCCCGGGGTTGCGGCAGCGGCTCCCCAGAAGCGTGCTGGTGATCGACTGGGCGGCGACGATGCTCCTCATTGGCGGTCTCCGCGCGCTACCGAGGACGATCCGGGAGGTGTTCCGCCCGTGGATCACCACCGGTGACGTGCGCTTGGCGCTGATCGTCGGCGCCACCGAGACCGGCGAACTCCTCGCGCGGAACCTCGTCGCGAATCTTGCGCCCTCCTACATCGTCGTGGGGTTCCTCGACGACAATGTCCTCGTCCGCGGGTCACGGATTGCCGGAATCCGTGTGCTCGGCGGCGTCGGCGACGCGCGGGCCGTGCTCCGCCAGCGCCCCGTCGACGAGATTCTCGTCACCGCCGGGGAGCTCTCCAAGCCGGTGTTCCGTCGCCTGCTGAGCGACGCTGCGGAGTTCAACGCGAGCGTGAAGGTGATCCCTTCGATGGGCGAGTTGCTCGCTTCCGGGGGGGCTGTCGCATCCCCGAGCCAACTGAGGCCCGTCGAGATCCGCGATCTCCTCCGGCGGGAGCCTGTCGTCCTCGACGACTCAGCAATCGAGGGAATGGTCCGCGACCGGGTCGTGCTCGTTACGGGCGGGGGCGGGTCGATCGGGTCGGAGATCTGTCGTCAGATCCTTCGCTTTTCACCCCGGCGACTCGTCGTCGTCGAGCGTGCCGAGAATGCCCTGTTCGAGGTCGGGAACGATCTGCAGTCGCTCCGCACGGGCGTGCCGATGGAGTTAATTCTCGCCGACATTCTCGATGAGCCGAGGATGCGGGGCGTCCTCGAAACGCAGAGCCCGGAACTGGTGTTCCACGCGGCGGCCCACAAGCACGTGACCATGCTGGAGCAGAACCCTGGCGAGGCGATCACCAACAACTGCTTCGGCACGCGTCTCCTCGTCCGTCTCGCCGAGGAGTACTCCGTCGGTCGTTTTGTCGCCATCTCCACCGACAAGGCGGTGAATCCCTCGAGCGTCATGGGGTGCTCGAAGCTCTTGGCCGAGCGGTATGTCCAGGCGTTCGCGGCCACGGCGCGGACGATGTTCGTGGTCGTCCGCTTCGGCAACGTCCTCGGAAGCAACGGCAGTGTCGTGCCGAAGTTTCGAGAGCAGATTCTCCGTGGTGGGCCCGTCACGGTCACGCACCCCGACGTCGAACGGTTCTTCATGACGATCCCCGAGGCATCGCAACTCGTGATCCAGGCCGCCGCGGCGGCGAAGGGAGGGGAGATCTTCCTCCTCGACATGGGGCCTGCCGTGAAGATCGTCGATCTCGCCCGCGACATGATCTCCCTCTCCGGCTTCGACGAGGAGGAGATCGGGATCGATTTCACCGGGCTCCAGCCGGGGGAGAAACTCGCCGAGGAACTGTGCTCCGCGGAGGAGTCCAGGGTGCAGACATCGCATCCCGAGGTATGCTGTGTCGTCGGCCGAACGGCCGTCTTGGAGGACGTCGAGCGTCTCTTCGAGCAACTCCAGACGCTTCCGGGCGAATCCCCGGAGACGATCCGCGAAGAGCTCCGGCGGATCGTCCCGGAATACCGATCCGCTTCGCTTTCCGGCCCCGAAAGCCCGACCGGTGGAGGGCGGAGGGACACTCCGCCCGGTGCCATCACAGAAAGGTCTGCCCGTGGCGGCTGAAGGTTCGATTCGAGTGCCGTTCGTGCGTCCGGCCCTTCCCGCGGCGGAGGACCTCCAGCCACACCTCGAGGCGATCTGCCGCTCGGGCAGGTTGACGAAGGGGCCGTATCTCGAGCGTCTCGAGGCGGCCGCAGCGGCGCATCTCGGCGTCCGCCATGCCGTCGGCGTGAGCAGTTGCACCACAGGTTTGATGCTCGTCTACCGCGCCCTCGCCGAACTTGCCCAGCACGGATGCCGGGTGCCGTCCCGGGGG
>JBIIQL010000540.1:0-3013 GCA_044342095.1 Pirellulales bacterium | reverse complement strand
CGAAGCCGGCCGGCCGTACGTCGTCGAATACCGCGACTATCCCTCCGGGCCGCCGGCCGGATCGCCCCCCCTCTCGCGCGTCGTCCGCTTGAACGACGCCGACGGCGACGGCCACTACGAGTCATCGACCCCCGTGGCCGAACACCTCCCCTTTTCCCAGGGCATCCTCGCCGCCCGCGGTGGCCTCCTCGTCACCGCCTCCCCCGATCTCCTCCTTCTCACCGATGGCGACGGTGATGGGACGCTCGAGACGGTCGAGCGACTCGCCACCGGCTTCCGCGTCGGCAATCCCCAACTCCGCGCCGCCTGCCCGACGATCGGCCCGGACAACGCCGTCTGGATCACTGGTGGCCTCTCCGGCGGCGCGGTCCGCTGGGCTTCCGATCCCGACGACAGCGGCGTGTCGATCGATCGGCGCGACGTCCGCCTCGATCTGGCCCGCGGCACGATCCGCGCCGTCACCGGCTTCGGGCAATTTGGCAACAGCTTCGACTCCCGTGGCCACCGCTTCACCGCGAGCAACCGCAATCCGCTCATGGTGAGCCTCCTCCCGCCCGAAGTGCTCGCCCGCAACACGCTTGTCGATCTCGGACCGGGCTACACCGACGCCGCCCCGAGCGGCGCCGACAGCCGGGTGGCGGCGGTGGCGGCGACCAACGCGACGGCCATCTCCCACACCGGTACGCACACCTCCGCCTGCGGCCTGACGGTCTTCCGCGGCGATCGCCTCGGGCCCGAAGCCGATGGCGACGCCTTTACCTGCGAGCCGGTCTCCCACGCCGTCGTCCGCCGCCGCCCGGTGGCGCGGGGCGCCGGATTTTGGAGCGAGCATCCGGAGCCAGAGGGGAGCGAGTTCGTCGCCTCGGCCGAAACCTGGTTCCGGCCCGTGTTCACGGCGACGGCTCCAGACGGCTCCCTGTGGATCGTCGACTTCTGCCGGGCGAGCGTCGAGCACCCCGACTACATGCCCCCCGGCGTCGCCGCCACCGTTGACCATCGGGCCGGCGACCATGCGGGGAGAATCTGGCGTGTTCGTCGCGCCGATCTCGCCACGCGTCCCTGGGCGCCGCCGACAACCGCCGCCGCCGCCGTCGCGATCCTCGCCGATGGCAACGGCTGGCGCCGCGACACGGCGCAGCGGCTCCTCGTCGAGGGGCGCTTTCCGGCCGAGGAGGCGGAGCACGCGGTACGAGCCCTGCTCGCGGCCCCCACGTCCCCCACGATGGCGCAGGTCCACGCGCTCCGCGTTCTCGACGGCCTGTCGCGGCTGACGATCCCCGATCTCGAGCGTGCCACGGCAAGTGGTGCCGCCGAGTTGCGTGAAGAGGGGCTGCGGCTCGTGCGCGAGGCGGAGGGGATCGTGTTCGACGCGGCAAGCGATTCCGCGTCGGCCCGGCGCGCCCTCGGCGACCGCGTCGGGGCGCCGTCGGTCGATCACCCCGACGGCAGCGTGCGGCTGGCCGCCCTGCTCGCGATCGTCGGATCGCCAGCCGAGCCAGCCACGGCCGCCCTGGCGCTTGCCGCCGCCTCGCCGCATCTCGACGACTGGACGGCGCGGGCCATTCTCTCCGGGGCCACCGGACGGGCAGGGCCGATCCTCGCGGCCATCGCCACGCGGGCCGTTCGGGGGGATGCGTCTCCGCTGCCGGCCGAGACGGCCCGGATGACGCTCGTCACGCAGTTGGCAACGACGGCCACCGCCGACGCCTCGAGCGGGGATCTCGACGCGGTGCTCGCGCTCCTTGCCGCGCGGGCCGACGCGGGGCAGGTCGACTGGTTCGACGTCGCCGCCCTCTCCGGCCTTGCCGCGCGTCGCCCCGTGGCGGCGTTTGGAGATCGCGATCCGGGGACGGTCGAGAGCATCGTCGCCCGTGCCCGTGCCCTCGCCGCCGACGCCCCCACCTCGGCCGAGCTTCGGCTCGTCGCCATCCGCCTCCTCGCACTTGCCGCCGTCGACGAGTCGGCCCCCGGGATCGCCTCGAGATCGTCGCTGCTCGCACTCGTGGCGTCGCGCGAGTCGGAGGCGGTGCAGCGGGAGGCGGTCCGCGGCATCGTCGCCTGCGGTGCCCCGTCCGCGCTTGCGGACTTGCTCGGAGTCGCGGCCGATCTCGAGCCGGGCGTGCGCTCGGCCGCCGTCGCGGCGATGCTCGACCGCCCGGCCGCGATTCCTCCCTTGCTTGCCGCCCTCGGCTCCGGCTCGATCCCATCTGGCGCGATCCCGCTCGAACGTCGCAAGCCGCTCCTGGAATCGACCGACATGGCGATCCGCGAAACGGCCCTGCGGCTGTGGGGCGATGCCGCCGGCAGCCTGGCGCCGGAAGCGCTCTCCACGCTCACCACCGCCGTCCGCCGCGGGGGGGATCAGCCGCGAGGGCGGGAAGTGTTCGCCCGGCACTGTGCCAATTGTCACCGCACGTCCGCCCCCGGCGCCGAGCCCCTTGGCCACGGCGTCGGCCCCGATCTCGCCGAGGCGGCCGACCGGCCGATCGAGCGATTGCTCCTCGATGTCGTCGAGCCGAACCGGGCCGTCGAGGGCCGTTATGAAGCGACGGTCGTCGTCACCGATGACGGCATCGTCCTCGAAGGAATCCTCGCCGCCAACACGCCCGAGTCGATCGTCCTGATCCGCCCCGGTGGCGAGCGGACACAGCTGCCGCGGGAGCGGATCGAATCGGTCCGCGGCACGGGCCGCTCGCTCATGCCGGAGGGCTTCGGCCGCGCGATCCCTCCCCACGAGTTCGCCGACCTTCTCGCTTTTCTCAGGCAGGGCCGCGTCATCGGCCCGCCGCCATGAATCCCTCCCCGGCCGCTTCGCCGCTCCCTTTTCTCCAAGAGACTCTTTCTCCATGCCCCGCTCCGCTGCCCCCGGCCGTCGCGCCCTCCTCCTGAGCTTCATGGCCGTCTTGCTGAGCTCGGCAGTCCATGCCGTCTTGCTTAGCTCGGCAGTCCATGCCGTCTTGTTTAGCTCGGCCGCCCATGCCGACGACGCCCGCCTCGCTCCGCTCAAGGATCT
>JBIIQL010000539.1:0-3016 GCA_044342095.1 Pirellulales bacterium | reverse complement strand
AGTTGCTGGACGAAATCGGGCGGCGGGGTGAAGGGGATCTCGAGCTTGAAGAAGTCGCGGTAGGGGAGCGAGCCGACGCTCACCGGCACCACCATTCGTTCCCCCTTCTTGAGGCTCACGTGCTCGAGCCGGAAGACGTAGAGATCTTCCGACTTCTCACCCTTCGCTTCGCCCGCTTGTGGCTCCGGCGCGGGGGCCGCGCCCCCTCCGGTCCCACCGGCCACCTGCGACATCATCGAGTTGGAATAAAAGTTGCCGAAGCGGTTGCCATTGTCGAGATCGACTGCCCGCGCGAGCCGTGCTGCCGACTGCTCGAGGCCGATCGGATCGGCGGAGCCCTCCAGAGCGAACGTGGGGACACCGACGACGAGGTTGCAGGTGACGTCGTCGAGGTCGACCAGATCGTTGACGAGCGTCGCCTGGAGCCAGACGCGGGCCTGCCCCTTGCCGTCGAGCTCGACCCGGTAGGAGGGGATCCAGCGGAGCCCGCGCTGCACATACATCAGGCCGACGCCCGCTTCGCCCGCCGGAAGCGGCGCGACGCCATCCCCAGCGCCGCGGCGGATCATGCTGAGGGTGAGCGTGCTGCGAAACTCTTCTCGGCCGACCTTCGCGGCAGGCCCCGCACGGAAGGTGATGTCCTGGATGCGCGAAAGCGGAAGGACGCGCGTGCCGGCATCGGTCTTGAGGAAGACCAGATCGGAGGCGACCGGGAGCTTGGGGCCGTCGCCGGGTGGGGCGAGCGACTCGAGCTCCTCCGAGCTCTGCACCGGCGCTGGGAGGATCGTCGCCTCATAGGGAACCGGATCGCGGTTGGCCGGTGGGATCTCGGTGACGAGCACCTCCGCGCCGGGATTGGCATCGACGAGTTCCTTGAGCGAGAGCGCCGTCCGCTCCACCCTGACCCGGCCCTGCGACGCGGTGACGGCGGCCAACCCGACGCCATCGTCGGTCGCACCGGCCCAGAACGTCCCCATCACCGGGGCCGGGAGATGGCGGAGGACGACGTTCCCTCGCGCGTCCACCGCCACCGTGCCACGATGAACGACAAAAGCGTGGCCGTCCTTGAAAACACTCACCTCGCGGACCGGGAGAGCGGCCTGGGTTGGGAGATCGGCCCCCCGGGCCACCAGTGGAAGGAGGCTGAGGAGGAGGCTGAGGAGGTGGACCGACGCTGGTCGGAGGGGGCGGGAAAGGTCGCTGGGATCGCGGCGGAGCATGGGAGACCTCTGGCTTCTTAAGAATCCTGTTTCGGCGGCGGATCGGACCCTGTCACGCCTCTCCGCGATGATGCCACGGGGAAAAGTCCGCCGGCAAATCCGTTACGGACCACCACTTCCGCGTCCCTGACCGGACTGCCAACACGGGGGTATGATTCCTTGTCCCGTCCACCGCTTTGGAGCCTCCCCCATGCTCACCCCGCCCCAGGTCATCGAAAACTACTTCCTCGAGTCGCGGCACCAGATCCTCGAGATTGCGGCCATGATGGATCGCTACGACGTCGCCGTACAGCGGCACAGCGGCAACGGCGCCGCGGGGGTTCCAGCCACCGGGCAGAAGATCGAACTGCTGCGGAAGGCCTTGGCGATCGCCGCCGACCCCAAGCCGGCCGGCGACCGGACCGTCGCCCTCCTCGAACTGTTTGCCACCGGCTGACCGGACGCTCCGGCGACACGCCCAGGCGCGGGCCGGAGCCTGCTCCTCACCACTCCTCCCAAACGACACCGACCGGGGAATCCGTGCCATGCAGATCATCCAGCCCCACTACCACGCCATCGCCCGGACGGCCCAAGACTACGAGCGGATGGCGATGAGCGGCGTCGTCGCCGTCGCCGAGCCGGCGTTCTGGGCAGGCTTCGACCGGCTCTATCCCGAAACGTTCATCGACTACTTCCGGCAGATCAGCGAGTTCGAGCCGACGCGCGCCGCGCAGTACGGCATCCGCCACTTCTGCTGGGTGGCAGTGAACCCGAAGGAGGCGGAGAACCCCGTCCTCACGCGCGAGGTGCTCAAGCACTTTCCCGAGTTCTTCGCCAAACCGACGGTCCTCGGCGTCGGCGAGACGGGGCTCCACAAATCGACGAAGAATGAGATCGAGTCGCTCGAGGCCCACGTCGATCTGGCGATGAAGCACGGCCAGCTCGTCCTCATCCACACGCCCCATCTGGCCGACAAGGCGCACGGCACGAAGAAGGTGCTCGAAGTGCTCGCCGGGATGAAGGTCGACCCGGAGCGGATCTGGATCGACCATGTCGAGGAGCAGACGATTCGTCCCGTCCTCGACGCCGGTTACTGGGCCGGTTTCACGCTCTATCCAATCACGAAGTGCTCGCCGAAGCGAGCTGTCGACATGCTCGAGAAGTACGGCACGGAGAGGATCCTCGTGAACTCGTCGGCCGACTGGGGGCCGAGCGACCCGTTCCTCCTCCAGGAGTGCGTCATCGAATATCGCCGCCGCGGGCACTCGCTCCAGGATGCGATCGAGGTGTTCCACAACAATCCCTGCCGGTTCCTGGGTCAGAACCCGAAGTTCGACATCAAGCCGATCCGCATCGAATCGGCCGAGGTCGCCCACGCCTGAAGCCCATCTCCCCGGAGCCGCCCCGGCACCCCATGTCATCCCGACAGGCCTCGACGACCAGCCTCGCGCTCGTACGCCAACTGCGATTCTGTGCCGGCCACCGGCTCTACCGGCACGAGAGCAAGTGTGCCTATCTCCACGGCCACAACTACCGGGTCGATGTCGAGGTCGTGGCGGCCGGAGGCGCGGCGACGGTCGATGACGTGGGGCGGATCGTCGATTTTTCGCTCATCAAGAAGCGGCTCCTCGGTTGGCTCGACACCCACTGGGACCACGCTTTCATTCTCTTCGTCGAGGACTCTGGCGCCATCGCCGCCGTGCAACATTCGACGCCGTCGAAGCTCTTCCTCCTTCCCTGGAACCCGACCGCCGAGAACATGGCCCGGTACCTCCTCGAGGTGGTCTGCCCTGGCGTTCTCGCTGACCTGGGCGTCG
>JBIIQL010000538.1:0-3017 GCA_044342095.1 Pirellulales bacterium | reverse complement strand
GTATCTCGAGAAGCCGCAGATGGGGCGGGGCATCCTCTTGGGCGGGGTACCCGGAGTGGCGCCGGCCCACGTCACGGTGCTCGGCGCGGGCACGGTCGGGGCGAACGCGGCCAAGGTGGCCGCCGGCTTCGGCGCGAATGTCGGCCTCCTCGACACGAACCTCGAGCGGCTCCGTTATCTCGACGACGTCTGTGCGCCGAACGTGGACGTCCTGTTCTCCGATCGGCACACCATCCGCGAGCAACTCCGCCGGGCCGATCTCGTCATCGGCAGCGTGCTGATCCCCGGAGCCAGAGCACCGCACTTGGTCGAGCGCGATGACCTCCGGCTCATGAAGCCGGGGGCCGTGATCATCGATGTGGCCATCGATCAGGGGGGATGTGTAGCCACGAGCCGACCGACGACGCACGCCGAGCCGACCTACGTCGTCGACGACGTCGTCCATTACTGCGTCACGAACATGCCGGGCGCGGTGGGGAGGACGAGCACCTACGCACTGTGCAACGCCACGCTCCCTTACGTCCTCGAACTGGCCCGCGACGGTGTTGCGGGGGCGGCGCGGCGGAGCAGCGCGATCCGCTCCGCCGTGAACGTCTGGCGGGGGGAGCTCGTGCAGCCGGCGGTCGCGGCCGCCTTCGGCCTCCCCTGCGCCGAGCCGCGGTACGACGGCTGAGCTTCCAGCATTCGGCGACCGATCCACGACCTGCCACGGAGAGAGCGATGAGCATCAAGGATGGAACGGCGCCGGTGTCGGTGCGCTGGGTGGGGGGGCCTGACGGCCACTTGGAGCTCCTCGATCAGACGCGACTCCCCGGGGAGATCGCCTGGGTGGAGTGCCGCGACGTGCCGACGGTGATCGAGGCGATTCGTAGCCTCCGGGTGCGCGGGGCGCCGGCCATCGGCGTCGCCGGCGGCTATGGCGTGGTCCTGGCCGCCGCCGAGGCCCGACAGCGGAATCTGGCTCCCCGGGAGGCCCGCGACCATTTCCTTGCGGCCGCGGAGGCGATCGCCGCCGCCCGGCCGACCGCCGTCAACCTCCGCTGGGCGGTGGAGCGGGTCCTCCGTGAGGTCGGGCTGTCGGCTCCGCTCGGGGTGGGCTCGGCAACGCCGGACGAACTCATCGCCCCCCTCCTCAGTGCCGCCAGGGAACTCCACGCGGAGGATCGGCGGCTGTGCACCGCGATCGGGCGCTACGGAGCCGACCTGTTGCCGGAGGGGGATGTCCTCACCCACTGCAACACCGGGGCGCTCGCCACCGGAGGGGATGGGACGGCGCTGGCGGTGATCACGACGGCATGGGCCGACGGCCGCCGATTCCGCGTCTGGGCGGACGAGACCCGGCCGCTCTTCCAAGGGGCCCGCCTCACCGCCTGGGAGCTCGTCCAGCGGGGCATCCCGGTGACGGTGCTGTGTGATTCCGCCGCCGGACACCTCCTCGCCACGGGACGGATCGGGTGCTGCATCGTCGGTGCCGACCGGATCACGGCCGGCGGCGACACCGCCAACAAGATCGGCACCTACGGGCTGGCCGTGCTCGCGGCCGCCCACGGCGTGCCATTTTATGTCGCGGCGCCGTCGAGCACGTTCGATCTCTCGATCGTCGATGGAACGGAGATCCCGATCGAGCACCGCGGGGGCGCGGAGGTCACGAGCCCCTGGGGCAAGTCGATCGCTCCGCCGGAGGCGGAGGCCTTCAATCCCGCCTTCGACGTCACGCCCGCCCGGCTGATCCGCGGGATCATCACCGAGCGCGGCGTGATCGAACCGGTGACACCCACCGAGGTGGCGCGGGTGCTCGGCGGGGGCTGATCGACAACGGCCGCCGCTTCAAAGGCTGCGGGTCCGGGCGAGTTCGACGAGTGTCCGCACGAGGACGCCGGTGCCGCCGCCATCGATCCACGGCCTGGGCTTCTCGGCGAACGCCGGGCCGGCGATGTCGACGTGCGTCCAGGGGATCCCGCCGACGAACCGCTCGAGGAACTTCGCGGCGGTGATCGCGCCCCCCCAGCGACCTTCGCCGACATTTTTGATGTCGGCCACCTCGCCGCGGATCTGCTCGTCGAACTCGGGATACATCGGCAACTGCCACACCGGCTCGCCGACGGTCCGCGCCGCGGCGGCGATCTGATCGCACCAGCCCTGGTCGTTGGTGAACAGGCCGGCGACGTCATGGCCGAGGGCCACCATGCAGGCCCCCGTGAGGGTCGCGGCGTCGATGATCTTCTGCGGGGCCATCTCGCGGACGACGTCGAGGACGTCGGCGAGGACGACCCGTCCCTCGGCATCGGTATTGTGGATCTCGATCGTCGTGCCGCTGCGGGCGGTGATCACGTCGCCGAGCTTGTAGGCCGCCGGTCCGGTCATGTTCTCCGCCAATCCGCACACGGCGACGAGGTTGACCGGGAGCCGGAGGGCCGCGATCGTGGCGGCGGCGGCGACCATCGCCGCGGCACCGGCCATGTCGCACTTCATCGTCAGCATTCCGTCCGGGGGTTTCAGCGACAGGCCACCGGAATCGAACGTCACTCCCTTACCGACGAGGGCCACGTGTGGGGGGCCGGCCGGCACGCCGGGGCCACGGTAGGTGAGCTTCACCAGCCGCGGGGCCCGGGAACTTCCCCGGCCGACGGCGAGGATCGCCCGGCACCTTTCCCGGTCGAGGCGGTGCTCGTCCCAGATTTCAATTTCCATCCCCGTCCGGCCGGCGACCGCGGCGGCCGCCTCGGCGAACGTCTCGGGGTAGAGGTCGTCCGGGGGGCTGTTGACCAGCCGCCGTGCCAGGCTGACGCCGTCTGCGATCACCATGCCGGTAGCGAGGGCCTCTGAGGAAGCGCCGACCCAGATCGTCGTCCCGAACCGGGTCCGCTTCTTGTCGGTGCGGTGGAGGTCCTGCCCGACCATGCCCATCGCCGCCCCGGCGACCGCCTGCTCGGTGTGACGCGGCGTCCAGGCGGGATCGGCGACGAGGACGACCGTCTCCCGCGGACGGGTCGAGAGGGAGCGGGTGGCGGTGGCCG
>JBIIQL010000069.1:0-10586 GCA_044342095.1 Pirellulales bacterium | reverse complement strand
ATCGACGCGGCGAGCGGCGTGCGGATCACCGAGTTGTGGACCAGCGGCAGGAGGAGCGGATCGTGAACGAATCCGATCCCACTTTTTGGCGACGCGAGCGTTCCGCCGGGGAAGCCTCCCCAGGGCACGTTGCCGAAGGCATACGCCATCGCCGACCAGGTGTTCACCGCCACCACCCCGAAGGTGAGATGATCGACGAATTGCTCGGCGTGCCGGAGATCGACCGCCGAGAGCCCGGCAGGAATCGTCACGCTCGCCGCCAATGATCCCGGCAGCCGATGCGAGAACGACAGGGCCCGGCCGCAAAAACCGGCCAGATCGTCGGCATCGATCGGCACCTCGGCCACCACCGGCACGAACCACTCGCGGGCGAGGAGGCGATCGTCGGTTGCCATGTCGATGCCCGTGATCAGGCTCGAGGGAACCGTGCCGTCGGCGGGAGCGGTACGCCCGGTCGCCGCCTCCCAGTCGCGCACGGCTCCGGGATACCAACCCGGCCGCGCCGGCAGCGAGGCGAGCCGGCGCTCGATGAGCGCGAGGAAGTCCGCGCGCTGCGGCCACGACCGGCAGGTGACGATCCCCTTCGTGGCGATGCAATTGAAGGAGGTGTTGTTGGCGATCGAGGCGGCGACAAGGTCGGCCTGATGGGAAAGCTCGGCCCGCGAATACCGCCCCGGGAGGATGAACCAGGGGGTGACGTTGCCGAGCTCACAGGTGATCGGTTTGGCGAGGAGCGGGGCCGCAAAGCGGTCGGCAGGGTCGGCAGATCCCCACACGATGCTCCGGTAGGTCGCCTCGCCACCGGTGACGTGGACGTGGGTTGTCTCGGGGGCGGCAATTGCCTCCCGGGCGATCTCGGCGTCTCCCGCCGCGATGGCGACCAGCCCCGCCTCCACCAGCGGCCCGAGGGCCGATTCCAGGATCGGCTGGAGCGGGGCATGGAGGGGATGAGCCTTGAGAAACACCCCGCGGCCATGTTCGAAAACCTGCGCGAGGACGTCGGCAGCCGACAGCCCGGTGACATTCCCCGCCCCGAGCACCACCGCCACGCCACCGGCCCGCGGACGCGCCTCCACTTCGCGCCGCCAGGCGTGTTCGAAGTTGGCCAAGCCGCCGGGATCGTGACAGCGGACGGTGGCTCGGAAGCCCTGGTGGATCATCCCGTCGTGGAGCGTGCCGAGCGGACCGCGGGCCGGGAGAAGGTCGAGGCCGACAAGCGCCGCCGGCGTTCCCCCCACCGAGCGCCGCCCGGCATGGAGAATCCGTGGCGCCGAGGGGGCCCGGGGAAGCCCGCAGGCGGCGATGTCGAGCTGCGCCCGGGCCGTAAGGAGGCAGAGGCGCGCTGTCACCATCGGCCCCGTCGCCAGCTCCTCCGCGAGCGCCGGGCTTGCCCCCGGCGGGCCGCGTTTGATCGCCACCGCGGCCTCGGCCCACGGGCCTGCCACGGCGCCCGTCGACAGCGCCGTACGACGGGCGAGGTCGGCACGCTCGCGGGCGTCGATGGCGGCGAATCGGCGCGAGCCTGCCGCGAGCCGGCCGAGCACGGAAGACAACTCGGAGGTGTTCACGGGAGGCTCACGGAGGGATCGAGTGGAGAAGACTGCAAAACCGAGAGGGTGAGGACTCCTCCCCGGCCCAAAAGCCACGCTACTTACCGACGCAATGCCGCGAGAATATCCGGTCGAGGAGATCGGTGCCGATCGTGTGGCCGGTGACCATGCCGACCGCGTCGATCGCCGCCAGGAGCGTCTCGGCGAGGAGTGGCTCCTCCGCCGGGCCGCCGGCAAGGCCCAGCTCGGCGATCGCCTCCGCTTCCCCCAGGGCGCTCCGCGCCGCCACGAGCCCGGCCCGGATCCGCTCCGCGGCGCCACCGAAACGGGGAAGCGTCGCCACCGCCGCGGCGACCTCGCGCCGGAGGCGATCGAGTCCCAGCCCGGCGGTAGCGCTCGTCGCGATCGCGGCGCCGACGTCGCCCACCGAAAGCCCCCGATCGCAGCGGGTGAGGACGTCGATCACGACCGCCCCGTCCGGAATGGAAATCCCGTCGGGCGAACCCTCGCCGGTCCGGCCATGCCCGGCCGCCTGATCGCGACAACGAAGGACGATCTCGGCCCGACCGACCTCGCCGATCCCGGCTTCCGCCGCCGCGGCGGCAAGCGGGGCCTCGGGCGGATCGGCGTCATCCCCGTCGCGACTCCCCACGCCGGCGGTGTCGACGAGGATCCATTCGACCACGCCCGGCTGGCCGGGGAGCCCTGGCGCATCGCCGCGGACGACCGCCTCGAGCCAATCGCGCGTCGTCCCCTCCTCATCGGACACCAGCGCCGCCTCGCGGCCGATCAGGGCGTTGTAGAGGCTGCTTTTGCCAATGTTCGGTGGACCACAGATGACGACCCGCGGGAGCCGCCCACGCACCCCGGCGTCGCGCGATTCGACCTTGGCCATCGCGGCGTCGACGGCGCGGCCGATCTCCCCAAGCGCGGCGATCACGCCCTCCCAGAACGCGGCGCTCGATTGACCGAGGCTGTCGGGGCTGCGCTCGTCGGCAAAATCGATCGCCGCCTCGACGTCAGCGGTGAGATCGAGGAGGCGCTCGCGGATGCCATTGAGATCGCGGCCGACTCCACCGGCAAGCCGGTCGAGGGCGTGGGAAAGCTCGCCGGGAGAGCGGGCATCGACGACGGCGAGCACCGCTTCGGCCTGAAGGAGATCGAGCTTGCCGGCCAGGAAAGCGCGAAGCGTGAACTCTCCCCCTCGGGCCAGCCGGGCGCCGAGCCGACAGGCCTCGCCGACGATCGCTTCGACCAGCGGTTGCGAACAGGGGAGCTGCACCTCGGCAAGCGGCCCGCCGGTCGGCCCCGCGGGGCCGGGCCAGCGGAGGATCTCGACGGCGATCGCCCCCCATTCACGACCAAGCCTGTCGGGGCGGAGCGTGGCGGAGATCGCCCGTGGCGAGGGCGGAAGTGGCCCAGGAAGCACGAAAAGCCCCACGAGCATGTCGTCGAGCCCCGCGCCGCCGAGGCGGACGATCGACCGCACACCCCGGCCGGGCACCGTGGCAGGGGCGACGATCAGGTCATCCGGCTCCCACATCGATTCCTGCCGTTCAAGGGGGGCCGAAACGTCTCAGCGCTTCTTGCGGGCCTGACGGCGCTTCCGCTCCGTGTCGCCGCCGTGCGCGGCGCCATTGGCCTCGGCTTTTCCGCCGGTCGAGAAGAAGGGAACGTCGATGATTTTCCGACCGGCGCCGGTGCTGCCTCCTCCGCCAGCCGTGGCGGTCGCCGGGGCCGCCGTCGGGAGCATGAGCCGCTCGGCGATCCCCCACAGGCTCGAGGCGATGAAGTAGAGACAGAGGCCACAGGGCACTTTGAAGAACATCACCGCCATGAAGAACATCATGTACTTCATCACCTGCTGCTGGACCTGCGACTGCTCGTCGACGGCCGGCGGCATGAAGAGGTGCTGCTGCCAGATGAACAGGCCGATCGTTGCCAAGGGGAACAGATTGAGGAACGGGCCGAGGTAGCCCTCCGGCGCCGTCAGGAACGGCGGGAGGAGATTCGACCAATCCCAGAACATGTCAGGGGCGGCAAGATTCGAGCACCAGCGGATCGCCGAGCTGAAGAGCGGGGCCTGCCGCAGTTCGACGTCGGTGGCGAGCGACCGGTAGAGCCCCATGAAGATCGGGATCTGGATGAAGACCGGCAGGCAGCCGCCGACCGGGTTGTGGTCGTGCTTCTTCCACAGCTCCTGCGTCGCCTGCGTCCGCTTGGCCGGGTCGTCCTTGTACTTCTCGGCGATCGCCTTCATCTCCGGCTGGAGGGCCTGCATCTTCTGCGTTGAGAGCGCCTGCTTGCGGCTCACCGGGAACATCGCTCCGCGCACCATGACGGTGAGGAGGAGGATCGCGATCCCGTAATTGCCAATCACGGCGTGGAGGGCATGGAGGATGGCGATCATCGGCCGGGCCACCCAGCCGAACCATCCGTAGTAAACGAGATCGTCCATCGAAACACCCGGAGCGCCGTAGCTCGCGAGGAGATCGGGCTTCTTCGGCCCGGCGAAGATTCCAAAGCGGTGCCGAACCGGCTTCCCCGGCTCGAGCGCGATCGGCCGGGAGACGATCCTCGCGGTGACGTCGACGAGCTTCTTCTTGGCAGCCCCGGGGATGTCTCCAACGGCGATCGGACGGACCTCGGCGAGATCGGGGATCTCACCCTCGGTGGCCGGAATCAGCGCCGCGGCGAAGTAGAGGGCATCGACGCCGGCAAACGACAACGGCTTGCCGTCACGGACCGACGTGGCCGGATGCTCGAGCTTGTTGTCGGCGATCTTCAGGCCGCTGGTGATCGCCGACGGCTCGCCGGCGAATCGCATCGCCACGTCGCGGACGGCGAGCGTGCCCCAGTCGCGGGCCACGCGGGCGGTGTACCACCAGCCCTCCGTCGGCAGCCCCGTCGGGCCGTCGAGGGCGTATTCCACCGTCGTCGGCTTGTCGGAGGCGAACTCGACGACGAGGTCGAGCGTCGCCGGGCGTCCATCGACGCCGGGAACGAGCCGGTACTCCTTGGCGACGGACAGCCCGCCAGGGAGCCGCGTGCTGAATCGCACCCCCTCACCTGCGGCGAGCGGCTCGGCCGCCCAATCGCGGTCGACGAGTCCCAGGCCGGGAAGCTCGCCGAGCGGTTCGCGCCGCGACCGGCCATCGACCGATTCCAGTGACAGCCGAAAGGAGAGCGGATCGGCCGGATCGGCGTCGGGATTCTCCACCGGAGCGGCGAGGTATTCAGGGCGGACGACCTCGAGTGGCCGGCGGTCGAGACGGACCTCGCACGACGACGAGGCGTCGCCACGCCGGTAGTCGACGGAGATCGTTCCCCCCGGCTTCGTGCCGTCGAGGGCCCGGTCGAGCGCCGCCGAGTCGGTCACCGCGACGCCGCCAAGGCGTTCGATGACATCCCCGACGGCGAGTCCGGCGAGATGGGCCGGGGTCCCTGCGCCGACGACACCAATACGGCATCCCCCCGCCGCCGGCGTCACGGCCAGGTGCCCCATCGTCCCGCGCCAGTCGTCTTGGTCGTGATAGCGCTCGCCGGCCAGTTCGATCCGCTCCACCGCCGCGCCGCGGCTGGTGAGTGTATAGAGCACCTGGGAGGCGGCTGTCGGGTCGAGCGACCCGAGGGCATGGCGGGTGCGCGGGGCCGGGGCTTCAGCCGGTTGGGCGGCCCCGTCGGCGCCTTCGATGGCGTCGGCAGCGTCGGCCAAGGCGTTCGCCGCAGGCTTGTCATCGATGCTGGCCTCGTCCTCGGCGGCGGCCAGGGTGGTGCCATCCGGATCCTTGGCGGCCGCGACCTCGGGATCGGCATCCACCAGTTCGGCTGGAGGGCGCGGGAAGAGCCATGTCTGGAGAAGTTGGCTGCCGAAGATGATCGCGAAGGCGATGAGGGCAAATTGAACGTGACGGCGTTCCATGATCTCCTCGGGCGATTCACCGCCCACCGGGCTCCCCGGAAGGAACCACTCCGGCCGCAGCACGGGATCCGTGCCGCATCGACCGCTGCCGCCGACTGATCCAGGCCCTGAGCGTGCGGCGGGGAAACGCCACCCGGGGCTGGAGGGCCGCAGACCGCGACCTTCCACCGAGACTCCCGAGTATACCAGCCGCCGCCAGAATCCCCGGGAGGCGACAGGCTGGCCCGGACGGACAGAAAAACCGCCCTCGGCGGTCGACCGCCCGAACCGCCGCGATGAACGCCCGAGGAATCGTCAGCGGCCGACGAGGAGCCGGTCGCCGAGATAATTGTCGAGGTCGGCGACGGCGTAGATCTTCTTGCAGGTGACGTCGGCGGGATAACGGATCCGACGGAAGCGGACGACGACGTCATCGGCAGGCGCACCCGTCTCGAGGATCACGTAGCTGGCGCGGGAATCGAGATCGCGTGGCTGCCCCACCGACCCGACGTTCACCATCGCCTTGGGAGCCGGCAGCGTCCGCCGCCATTCGTCCTCGGTCAGGCTGATCTCCGGGGCCTCGAACTGCGGTGCCACGGTAAACACGCCAGGAATGTGGGTGTGCCCCTGAAAGCAGTAGCGGCCGACGAGTTCGAAGATGTGCTCCATCTTCAGCGGGTTGTAAATGTCTTCGGGGAAGACATATTCGTCGAGCGGGCGGCGGGCCGAACCATGAACGAAGAGGAGATTCCCCTCGACATGCGACCGCGGCAGTTCCCCCAGCCAGTCCATCAGCCGATCGGCGGAGTTCTTCGGCATCGCGTCGTGGTGTTCGAGTTGCGAGCGCGTCCAGCGGATTGCCCGCTCGGCGCCGACGTTGAAGCCGTCGGGATCGAAGAGAGCCCCCTGGTCATGGTTGCCGAGAATCACAAGCGAACAGCGATCGCGGACGAGCCGAGCGCTCTCGCATGGATTCGGCCCGTAGCCGACGATGTCGCCGAGGCAGGTGATCGAGTCGACCTTCTGCTGGTCGATATCGGCGAGAACCGCCTGAAGGGCCTCGAGGTTGCCGTGGATGTCGCTGATGATCGCCCGCTTCACGCCAACTCCACCCCTGCTGTGCTACCCCCTGGGCAGCGTCTCGAGAACGAGAAGGATCCCACCGAACTGCCCCACAACCGACGCTCGCTCGAGATACGTCCAAGCGAGGGAGACGAGCCTGCTGGACCGTCCGACCGAACGTTCGAGCAGAAAATCCCGGTGAAACCCCGTCAGACTACGGGGGGTCGCCACCCCGGTCAAGCAGCGTGCATCCCCCTGGAACCGATTCCATGAAGACCGTCGCCATCGACACCTCCCTGCCGTCCGGCAGCGTCGCCGCCCTCGATGGAGAGCGGGTGGCCGAGGTCCGCTTCGCTCCGGCCCAGGCCCATGCCCGGCGGATTGCGGCGGCGCTCGCTGAGGCGACGGCAGAATTGGGCTGGGGCGTCGCCGACGCCGATCTCGTGGCGGTGATCCGTGGCCCGGGCTCTTTTACGGGGCTGAGGGTCGGGATCGCCGCGGCGAAGGGGATCGCCTGGGCCGGCGGCATGAAGATCGTGGGTGTGTCGGGATTCGAGGTGATCGCCGCGAGCGTGGGGGGGGAGACGCCGATCGAGGTCGTCTACGATGCCGGCCGGAGTGATCTTTTCGCCGCCACGCTCCATCCCTCGGCAGACGCCCCCACCGGTTGGCGGACCGAAGGCGGGGCGCTTGTCCCGATCGGCACCTGGGTAGCAAGGGTGCCGGCGGGGGCGACGCTCGCCGGCCCGGGGCTCGACCTCGACGCGGTGGCGGCCCTCGTGGCGGCCCGCGGCGACCTCCGCCCCGTCACCGGGGCGGCCCGGCTCCCCTCGGCCGCGATGGCTGGGCGCCTGGGCTTGCGGCTCCTGGCCGCCGGGGCGAGCGGGTCGGCAGCGGAACTCGCCCCCGACTACCTCCGCCCGAGTTACGCCCAGGAAAACGTGGCCAGCCCTTCCCGCTGACCGCTCGAGGGACGTACAGTCTGGGTTTTTGCCCCGAGGTTTTTTGGCCGCCATTTCAGGCCGTTTCCCCGCCGCCCCCCGTCACGCAGGAATCGACATGGTCCGCCCGATCAAGAAGCTGCTGGTCGCCAACCGCTCCGAGATCGCCATCCGCGTCTTCCGCTCGGCCCACGAGTTGGGGATCCGCACCGTGGCGATCTATGCCCACGAGGACCGGTTCGCCCTCCACCGCTTCAAGGCGGACGAGTCGTACCTCGTCGGCCGCGCCGGCGAGCCGATCCGCTCCTATCTCGACTTCGAGGGGATCGTGGCGCTGGCCAAGGCGCACGGTGTCGACGCGATCCACCCGGGCTATGGCTTCCTCTCGGAGAACCCCGAGTTTGCCGCGGCCTGCTTGGCGGCGGGAATCACGTTCGTCGGCCCGCGTGTGGAGCTCCTCGAGACCCTCGGCGACAAGACCGCAGCCCGTGACCTGGCCAAGCGTGCCGGCGTGCCGATCCTCGCCGGCAGTTCGCAGCCGGTGACGAGTCAGGCCGAGGCGCTGCGGATCGCCAAGGATCTCGGCTGGCCGGTGATCCTCAAGGCGGCCCATGGCGGCGGCGGCCGCGGGATGCGGGTCGTCCGCGGAGAGGACGAACTCGCCGTCGCCCTCGAAAGCGCCCAGCGCGAGAGCAAGACGGCCTTCGGCAGCGCGAAGGTGTTCGTCGAGAAGTTCATCCAGCACGCCCGCCACATCGAAGTGCAGCTCCTCGGCGACATGCACGGGGGGCTCGTGCACCTCTTCGAGCGCGACTGCTCCGTGCAGCGCCGCCACCAGAAGGTGGTGGAGGTGGCCCCCGCGCCGAACCTCGACCCCGGCATGCGGAAGGCGATCTGCGACGCCGCCCTGGCGATTGGCCGGACGGCCCGCTACGAGAACGCCGGGACGGTCGAGTTCCTCGTCGATACCGACACCGGCCGGTTCTATTTCATCGAAGTCAACCCGCGCATCCAGGTCGAGCACACGGTCACGGAGGAGATCACCGGGATCGACATCGTCCGGCGGCAGATCCGTGTCGCCGAGGGCTACCGCCTCGGTGATCCGCAGATCGGCCTCGGCAACCAGGACGCGATCGGCTCGATGGGCACGGCCATCCAGTGCCGTGTCACGACCGAAGACCCCGAGAACCGCTTCCTCCCCGACTACGGACGGATGACCGCGTACCGCTCCGCCAGCGGCATGGGGATCCGCCTCGACGCCGGCACGGCCTTCTCCGGCGCCGTCGTCACCCCCTACTTCGACTCCCTCCTGGTCAAGGTGACGGCGCGGGGGCTGTCGCTCGACGAAGCTGCCGGGCACATCGAACGCTGCCTGCAGGAGTTTCGCGTTCGCGGCGTGAAGACGAACATCCCGTTCCTCATCAACCTCGTCACGCATCCCGAGTTCCTCGCCGGCCGCTGCACGACCCGGTTCATCGACGACACGCCGGCCCTGTTCGATTTCCCCGTCCGCCGCGACCGGGCCACCCGGCTCCTGGAATACCTCGCCGACACGATCGTCAACGGCAACCCGCTCGTGAAGGGGCGGCCGGCAGCGGCTCGGCGCAGCTCGGCGCCGCTCCCCGATTTCGACCGGCTCTCGACGCCGCCGGCGGGCACGAAGACGAAGCTTCGGGAACTCGGCCCGGAGAAGTTTGCTGCTTGGGTCCGCGACCGGAAGGGCCTGATGGTGACCGACACGACGATGCGCGACGCGCACCAGTCGCTCCTCGCCACCCGGATGCGCTCTTTCGACATGCTCGCGATCGCCGATGCCTACGCCCGGATGGCACCGGGGCTGTTCTCGCTCGAGATGTGGGGCGGGGCGACGTTCGACACCTCGATGCGGTTCCTCAAGGAAGATCCCTGGGACCGCCTCGCCCGCCTCCGCGAGCGGATCCCGAACATCCTCTTCCAGATGCTCCTCCGGGCGAGCAACGCCGTCGGCTACACGAACTACCCCGACAACGTCGTCACGGCGTTCGTCAAGGAATCGGCGGCCGCCGGAATCGACGTCTTCCGGGTGTTCGACCCGCTCAATTGGGTGCCGAACATGCAGATCGCGATGGATGCCGTCCGCGATGCCGGCGGCATCTGCGAGGCGGCGATCTGCTACACCGGCGACGTCCTCGATCCGGCGCGGACGAAGTTCTCGCTCGCCTATTACGTCGATCTCGCCCGGCAACTCGAGAAGCGCGGCGCCCACATGCTCGCCGTCAAGGACATGGCGGGGCTGTGCAAGCCGTACGCCGCCGCGACCCTCGTCAAGGCGCTCCGTGAGGCGGTCGGGATCCCGATCCACTTCCACACCCACGACACCTCCGCCGCGGCGCTCGCCAGCGAACTCGAGGCGGCCCAAAGCGGCGTGAGCATCGTCGATGCGGCGATGGCGCCGTTCGCCGGCCTCACGAGCCAGCCGAACCTCAACGCGCTCGTCGAGGCCACCCGCCACACCCCGCTCGACACCGGCCTCGATCCCGAGCCGCTGCGGCACCTGGCCCGATATTGGTCGGCCGTCCGCGAGCATTACACCGCCTTCGAATGCGGGATGAAGGCCCCCGACGCCGATCTCTACCTCCACGAGATGCCGGGGGGACAGTTCACGAATCTCCTCGAGCAGGCGAAGGCCCTCGGGCTCGCCGATCGCTGGGAGGATGTCTGCCGCGCCTATGCCGACGTCAACACGCTCCTCGGTGACATCGTCAAGGTGACGCCGACGAGCAAGGCTGTCGGCGACCTGGCGCTCCTCCTGGTGACCAACGGCCTCCACGCCTCCGATCTCCTCTCCGATTCACGCGAGATGGCCTTCCCGGAGTCGGTTGTCGATCTGCTGTCGGGACGGATGGGCCAGCCGCCAGGGGGCTTCCCCGAGGCGGTCGTGCGGCGGATCGTCCGCCCCGGCGAGCTCGTTACCGGCCGCCCCGGCGAATCGCTCCCCCCGGCCGATTTCAAGGCGGCCGAAAAGACGGTGGCGGAGATCACCGGACTGCCGGCGACTCATCAGGAGGTGCTCTCGTGGCTCCTCTACCCACGGGTCTTCCAGGATTTCGCCCAGCACCGCTCGAAGCATGGCGACGTCAGCGTCCTCCCCAC
>JBIIQL010000537.1:0-3025 GCA_044342095.1 Pirellulales bacterium | reverse complement strand
CGGGGATGAAGGCTGGGCCTGAACCGACGCCGATGCCATGGCAAGCCACTGAATCGAAGAGCGTCGCTTCCCCGATCGCCAGCCGGTCATCGAGCCCTCCGGCGATGCCGACGAGGATCACCCTTTCCGGCCGCAGGGCCGCGAGGAGCTGCGCGGTGCGTGCCGCGGCCGCCACGATCCCGAAGCCACAAAGCTCCACGGCGGCGTGATTCGGAGGGAGCGCTGCCAGGTGCGGTGCCAGCACGCGCCGTTCGGGCTCGGTGGGAATGAGGATCAGATGTCGGGCCATGAGACGGCGGCGATCGGCGGGCGGGCGAAGGTAAGACTCGAGGGAAGTGTAGCCGTCGGAGTGACTTCGGCCGTGGGGGCGTCGAGCCCTTGTCGGGGCCAGATCCTTCCTTGAACTCCCGCACGGCCATGCCTACGATCAGAGGCGTTTCATCGCCTCGGAGCTGCGTGTCCGCCGAGCCCTGATGCCAGCCATCGCCTTCCCGCGTCCGCTCCTCCAGGCTCGCTCTGGCTGGCTCGCCTGCGCAGCCTTCGTGGTGGTTGCCTGGGGAACAGGGGAGAGCCCGGCGGATCCCCTGGCGGCTTCCGGCTCGGCCGTGGCAGTCGATTTCGTCCGCGACATCAAGCCGATCTTCGTGGCGCATTGCTACGAGTGCCATGGTCCGGGAGAGGAGCGGGGGGGCCTGTCGCTGGCCCGGCATGCCCAGGCGCTCGCCGGTGGCGATAGCGCCCCGGCCTTCGTGCCGGGCTCGGCTGACGCAAGCCTCCTCGTCAAGCGGGTCACCGGAGGCCAGCCGCCAGCGATGCCGCTCGATCGAGAGCCGCTGGCTGATGCGGAGATTGAACTTCTGAAGCTGTGGATCGATCAGGGGGCCATGTGGCCGGAGAGTGCCGACGAAGCCGATCCCCGCCATCGCGCGGCCGCCGATCACTGGGCCTTTCGGCCGCTTGTGAAGCCGCCGCTCCCTGCGGCCGCGCTCGCGGCATCGGAAGCGACTCAGGGCGAGCCACGCGGCAGCGAGGTGATCGATCGATTCGTGATCGCTGGGCTCGAGGCCGCCGGGCTCCAGATGCAGCCCGAGGCCGACCGGATCACGCTTCTCCGCCGCGCCACCTTCGACCTCACCGGGCTCGCCCCTCCCCCGGAGACGATTCTCTCCTTCGCTGCCGATGCCCGGCCCGAGGCTTATGAGGAACTGATTGAACGGCTCCTCGCCTCGCCGGCCTACGGCGAACGCTGGGCCCGGCATTGGCTCGACGTGGTGCGCTATTCCGATTCCGGCGGCTACGACACCGACATCCTCTATGAACAGGCCTGGCGCTACCGCCAGTACTGCGTCCGCTCCTTCCAAGACGACAAACCGTTCGATCGCTTTCTCGAAGAACAGGTGGCCGGGGACGAACTGTGGCCCGAGCAGGCCGAGGCGATGGCCGATGCGGTGGCTGTGTGGACGCTCGGCCAGTGGCCCAATGCCTTCGATGCCTTCCCCGAGAAGCTCGCGTATGTGCGGCGCAACGATCAGGTGGTGACGCTCGGCGAAGCGATGCTGGGCCTTTCGGTGGGCTGTGCCAATTGCCATCACCACAAATATGATCCGCTCAGCCAGCGCGATTATTTCGGCCTCGAGGCGGTCTTCGCCGGTTCAGAATCCTTCAATCGCACCACCGGTAACGTCGCCTGGGTCAACGGCGAGAAGTCGCACTTCCGGGCCCTCCGCCACGCCGCCGAGCCGGTGAGCGTGCATCTCCTCCGCCGCGGCGAATTGAGCCAGCCGGCCGGAAGGATGGTTCCCGCGGCGCCTGCCTTCCTGCCGCAGGGGGGCCCGCTCTTTCCCCCCGGCGAGGAGAATCCCACCCGGGCCCGGGCGCGGTTGGCAAAGTGGATCACTTCCCCCGACCATCCGCTCACGGCGCGAGTGATCGCCAACCGTGTCTGGCAGTGGCACTTCGGCCGCGGGATCGTCTCCACGCCCAACGACTTCGGCACCCAGGGGGCCGCTCCCTCCCATCGCGAGCTCCTCGACTGGCTGGCCGCCGACTTGCGGGATCGGGGCTGGAAACTGAAAGATTTCCACCGGGCGATCCTGCACAGCCGCACCTACCGGCAAGCGAGCCGGCGCGAGGCCGATGCCATCGCGAGAGATCCAGAGAACATTCTCCACGCTGGCTTTCCGCGCCGCCGGATGGAGGCGGAGGCGGTCTGGGATCGGCTTCTCGAAGCTTCCGGACGACTCGACCGGCGGCCGGTCGACGAGCCGTTCGTGCCGCCACTGACCGACGAAGAGCTTCAGGGTCTCTACGACATCAGCGGCAATCCGCGCGAAAACAAGTGGAAGGCGACGGAGGCCCAGAACCGGCGGGCCATCTACATGCTCAACCGGCGCTCCTTCCGAATGCCGCTCCTCGAGGCCTTCGACCAGCCCCCCAACAGCGTCGGCTGTCCGGTCCGGCAATCGACCACCGTGCCGGGCCAAGCCCTCGCCCTCCTCAATGGCGACATCCCCGTCGAACAGGCGACGGCCCTCAAGGATCGACTCTTCCGAGAGGAGCCGGATTCCGACGATCGCCGCCTCGATCGGGCCTGGCTGCTTGTCTTTGCCCGCCCGATCCGGGCCGATGAGCTGGTATCGGCCCGGGAGTTTCTCCTCAGTCGCCCCGAGAAGCCGACCGCCGAGGTCTGGGTCGAGCTGTGCCTGGCGCTGTTCAACGCCAACGAGTTTGTCTACGTCGATTGAACGAAAATTGAACGAAGTCGGCCCACGACAACCGACCCATCGCCTGAAGCACTGTCCATGTTCAGCCAACACGATTCGCCGCTCTCGCGCCGCGACCTCCTCGCCCGGGCGGGCCTCGGCTTTGGCGCCCTTGCGGCCCTCGGCGTTCTCGGCCGCGAGGGCTTGGCCGCCCATGCGCTCGAGCCCCGCCGGGCCCATCATCGGCCGCGGGCCCGGGCGGTGATCTCGCTGTTCATGCATGGGGGCCCGAGCCAACTCGATACCTTCGATCCCAAGCCGTC
>JBIIQL010000536.1:0-3033 GCA_044342095.1 Pirellulales bacterium | reverse complement strand
CGCAGTTGAGCTTCACGGCTCACCTCTCCGGGGCCCTGATCGGCTTCGCCGCCGCGCTGCTCCTCGGCGACCGCCTCGCGCGGCCAACGCCCCATCCGGCCGCCCGGCGCTCTGGCCGACCACCAGATTGACTCACGTTCCGGCCGAAGCAGAATCAAGGGGTGTCTTCCCCGGAGGTGCCGATCATGTGGTTTCCCTATTTCAAGGGCCAGCCGACCGACTACATCATCCGCTATTCCGGCGGGCAGCTGCGGGGCGAGGGGCAGGCGAAGGCGTTTTACTACTGGCGCTACAACACCCAGGTGGTGGCAGTGCCGACGCAGAGCCAGGACGTGAGCTTCGTCTTCAACGAGCTCTCGGCCGACCACCAGCAGGTCACGATCCAGGGGCAGGCTACTTTTAGGATCAGCGAGCCGAAGCGGGCCGCCCAGCTGTTCAACTTCAGCGTCGACCCGCTCACCCAGGCGCCCCTTTCCGACGACCGCGAGAAGGTTGGCCGCCGGGTGGCGAACCTCGTCCAGGTGGCGACCCGCGGGGAGATCGGCACCCGCCCCCTCGAGAAGGCCCTCGGCGACGCGCCGGTGCTGGCCGCCGCCGTCAGCGGCGTGCTCGGCACAGGGGGGATGCTCGAAGAGATGGGCGTCGAGATCCTCTCGGTCGAGTTTCTCTCCGTCCGCCCCACGCCCGAAGTCGCCAAGGCCCTCGAGGCCGAGCTTCGCGAATCGCTCCTCCGCCGCGCCGACATTGCCGTCTACGCCCGGCGGGCCGCGACGATCGACGAGGAGCGGAGCATCCGTGAAAAGGAGCTCGCCTCCGACAAGGCGCTCGAGGAGCAGCGCAAGGGGATGATCGAGCTCGTCGGCGCCAACAGCCTCCGCGAGGCGGAGAATGCCGCGGCGGCCCGGGCGATCCAGGCCGACGCCGACGCCGATGCCGAGCGGAAGAAGCTCGCCGTCTACGCGGGGCTCGAATCGAAGCTCCTCCTCGCTCATGCGATGCGCGAGCTCGCCGACAATGCCGGCAGCATCGGCAACCTGACGATCACCAGCGACGTGCTTGCAAGCCTCCTCAATGACAAGGCCTCCGGCGCGGAGCATGCCTCCGGCCGGGCCGGCGGACACTGACACCGCCCCCGAGGGCCATGGGGAGAGAGGCGATGGGAGCGGGGGAGCGTTTCACGAAGATCGTCGTCGTGACGCGAAAGACGATGCTCGAGGAGCTCGTCGAGCGGCATGGCACGCGTGGCCAGGCCCGCTTTCTGGCTGAAAACCGGGGCGAGTCGTTCGCCGAGGTGGAGCAGGCCCACGAGACCTACGAGGAGGCCCGGCAGGCGCTTCGCAAGGCGCTCCCGGCCGGGATCCGCTGCCAGTGGATCGAGCGTGGCTTCCTCCCCAACTTCCTCTTCGGCCCCCACGACCTCGTCGTCACGCTCGGGCCCGATGGCATCGTCGTCAACGTCGCCAAGTATCTCGCCACGCAGCCGGTCCTCGGGATCAACCCCGATCCCGAGCGGATCGACGGGGTCCTCGTTCCCTTTCCGATCGCGGGAGCGGCGGCGGCGATCGCGGCGGCCCTCGCCGGCTCGCTCCCCGTCCGCAAGATCACGATGGCCCGGGCCCGGCTCGACGACGGCCAGACGATCGACGCCGTCAACGATCTCTTCATCGGCATCCAGTCGCACGCCTCGGCCCGCTATCGGATCGAATACCGGCGGAACGTCGAGAATCAGTCGTCGAGCGGCGTGATCGTTTCCACGGGCGCCGGCTCCACCGGCTGGTACCGCTCGGTGCTGACCGCCGCGGCGGGGGTGGCGCGGGCCCATCTCGGGAAGAAAGCAGTAGCAAATCTTGCCGATCGCTACGCTTTCGACGCCACGGCCCGCGAGCTGCGGTTCAGCGTCCGCGAGCCGTTCACGAGTCTCTCGAGCACCGCAGGTGTCGTGTGGGGCCCGATCACCGGAAGTGAAACGCTCGACATCGTCTCGCAGATGCCCACGGGGGGAGTGATCTTCAGCGACGGCATGGAGCAGGACTTCGTGAAGTTCGAGGCAGGGATGCGGGCCCGCATCGGCATCGCCGACCGCGCCCTCGAGCTCCTCTGGCCAGGGGCGTGACTTGCGGCGGTCATCGGCCGTGGGTGAACGTCTCGAAGAAGATGTTCCAGTCGGACTGGCCACGACGCCCGATCTCCTCGCGCAGCAGCCGCTCGGTGTGGGGCAGGTCGATGCCGAGGCGGTGATGGTAGTGGTGGTAGCCGACGGCGAAGGTGTCGTAGAGGTCGCCGGTCGTGGCGTCGCGATCGGCGCCGCAGCAGCCGAGCATCGAGCGCTCGAGGAGCTGGCGGGCGAGCAATTCCATCGCCGCGACAGAGCGGTCGCGCTGCTCGCCGTAGACGTCGATTCCTTGGTGCCACGCGACTTCGGCGGCGTGGAGCGCCGACGCGAGGGCAAACTGGGCGTGATGGCCGTTGTCGCGGCACGATTCCTGCGTGAGGCCATCGGGCCACGTCGCCGGCCGGCTCCAAAAGGCGGCGACGTCGCCGCCGTCCCCCTCAATCGCCCGCACAGCCTCCGCGTCGGAGGCGAGATAAAAGTAAGCCGGGCCGCGGCGGCGGAGGCGCTCGAGGCCGAGCGCGAGGAGCCGCTCGTCTTCACAGCAGACGGCGATGTTCATCAGGGCGTCGATTTGGGTGAGATCGACGTTGCCATTCCAGGGGCTCATCCGCTCAAGCGCCGGAGCGAAAGCCGTCGTGAACATCCTCTTCACCCGCTCCCGGTCGGCCGGCTTCCAATCGGGATGATCGCGGAGAATCTCGGCCGCCGGCGCCAGCAGCGCGCCGATCCAGCCGGCGACGAGGAGATTTTGCCCCTCGGCTGGCACGTAGCCGGTGAACGTCCGCCCCCAGACATTGAGGATCGCGATCCCGCGACGGGCCGCCGTGTCGTCGCCGGTGGTTGCCCAGACCAGCGCGTTGGCATACGCCTGCCGGGCATGCTCCTTCTGATCGGCCTCGCTGCGCGGCGCTGTGTCAAAC
>JBIIQL010000535.1:0-3035 GCA_044342095.1 Pirellulales bacterium | reverse complement strand
GTTCGTCCCCTTCATCCGCTGCAAAGACGCCGACGAGGCGATCCGCCGGGCCCACGAGAGCGAGCATGGCTTTCGTCACACGGCGATCATCCACTCCCACGACGTCCGCAACATGACGAAGATGGGCCGCCTCCTCGACACGACACTGTTTGTCAAGAACGGCCCCAGCACCGCCGGCCTCGGCCTCGGTGGCGAGGGCTACATCTCGTTCTCGATCGCCACGCCGACCGGCGAAGGGGTGACGACGCCGCTCACCTTCACCCGCCAGCGCCGCTGCACGCTCGTCGACGATCTGCGGATCCTCGGCGCCGCCGACTGATCGCCTCACAGCCTCACCACCACGACCACGCACCCATGCAACTCGCCCACGTCCTCGGCACGGTGACTGCCACCGTCAAGCACCGCTCGCTTGCCGGCTCGAAGCTTCTCGTCGTGCAGCCGCTCATGGCTGACCGGACGAAGGCCGACGGCGATCCCCAACTCGCGATCGACACGGTGGCAGCGGGGGTCGGCGATCTCGTCATGATCACCAGCGACGGCCGCCTCCTCCGCGACATCCTCAAGAGCGACGCCACGCCGGCCCGCTACAGCGTCGTCGCCCTCGTTGACGACGTCACCACCTTCTCGAGCCGGAAGCAGGTCTGATCCGATGAGTTCCCCAGCCTTCACCCCCGACCAGATCGCCGGAATAGTCCGCGAAGTGCTGCGGCGAATCCGGGCCGATCTGCTGCCGCCTACCGCAGCGCCGTCCGTGGCTCCGGTCGCCCAGGCGTCCAAAGCCCCTGTCGTCTCACCGAGCCCGGCGTCCGTCCCCCTCCAACTCGCGGACAAGCTCGTCACGGCGGCGAGCTTGGCCGCCATCCCGGCCGGCACCCGGACGCTCCTGGTGCGGCACGATGCCCTCATCACCCCCTCCGGCCGTGACGCGGCCCGAGCCGCAGGATGCACGCTCGTGCGTGGAGCGAAGGGGGCCGCGGCCGCCTCAGGAACCGCTGCCGCCGTCAGGCCGTTCTTCGTCGCCGCGGCCGAGTGCCCGGGAGACGTGGCGGGGCGGACGGCCGGCCTGGTTCGCGCCCTTCCCGGCGCCCAGCAACTCCCGGCCACAGGGCTTGCCGACGTGGTCTCGAGCCTCGCTCTCCACGTGGCGCGAGACGGTGGCCGGGGAATCCTCTTGGCCGGCCGCCCCCATGTCGCCGTGGCCCTTGCCAACCGCGCACCGGGCGTCCGGGCCGTGACGGCGCGCGACACCACGACACTCTTGGCCGCCGCGCAGGAGTGCGCCGCGAATCTCGTCGTTCTCAGCCCGCGCGACTTTTCCGCCTCGAGCCTCGAACGGATCGGCGTCACGCTCGCCGGTCGGGAACCGGGGCCCGCTCCGGCCGAACTCGCCCCCCCTGCGGCAGCCGGATGCCCCTGCGGCGGCCCGAAGCCCGAAGCCTGCTCCTGTACGACCCACCAGCACTGACCTCCACGGAAGGACCTCCCCATGCGACTCGGACGGACGATCGGCACGGTGACCCTCGTCGAACCGCACCCCACGGTGCGCGGCGGGGTGTTCCGTGTTCTCGTGCCCCTCTCGGCGTCCGATCTTGCCGCCGGGGAGTCTGGCCATCCCGCCGCCGAGCCACTCGTTGCCTGGGACGACCTCGGCGCCGGCGATGACCAACTCGTCGCCTTCAGTGAGGGGGGCGAGGCGGCCCAGCCCTTCCGCCCCCACGACAAGCCGATCGACGCCTACGTGGCGGCGATCATCGACCGTCTCGACCTTCCTGGCCCCCGGACCAAGTGACACTCTGCCCCGGGAACCTCCGGGCCCCGGCCAGCGGGGGCCGCGAACCCCGCCAAGCGACACAGCCCCTACAGCCCGCAAGCCTTCCGCCAAGAAACAACTTTTCGCAACCGGCAGAGCCTCCTCGACCGGAAGCGTGGTGAATACTCCTAACGTTACCCCCCCACGGAGAACCCTGACATGGCGACCACCCCGGCCGTGAAGACGACGACGAAGCCGCTTTCCAAGCTCAAGGAAGAGATCTGCGACATCGGACGCCGGATCTACAACAAAGGCTTCGCGGCCGGCAACGACGGCAACATCTCGTTCCGCCTCGGACCGAACGAGGTCCTCTGCACCCCGACGATGATCTCGAAGGGCTTCATGAAGCCCTCCGACCTGTGCATCGTCGACATGGAAGGCAACCAGATCGCCGGCGAACGGAAGCGTTCGAGCGAGATCCTCCTTCACCTCACGATCATGAAGGAGCGGCCCGACGTGAACAGCGTCGTTCACTGCCACCCGCCCCACGCCACCGCCTTCGCCGTGGCCCGTGAGCCGATCCCGCAGTGCGTCCTTCCCGAGGTCGAGGTGTTCCTCGGCGACATCCCGATCACGAAGTACGAGACCCCGGGCGGCCAGAAGTTCGCCGACACCGTCAAGCCGTATGTGAAGACGGCCAACGTCCTCATCCTCGCCAACCATGGCACGGTGAGCTTCGGCGAGACCGTCGAAAAGGCCTACTGGTGGACGGAGATTCTCGACGCCTACTGCCGGATCCTCATGCTCTCCCGCGACCTCGGCCGCGTCACCTACCTCACGAAGCAAGAGACGAAGGAGCTCCTCGATCTCAAGGCCAAGTGGGGCTACAGCGACCCGCGTCTCGACAAGGGGATGGAGAACTGCGACATCTGCGCCAACGACGTCTTCCGCTCGAGCTGGGGCAACACCGGCGTGACCCGCAAGGCGTTCGACGCTCCCCCGCCGATGGGCGCCGATCCGCAGCCGGCCGCAGCGGCTCCGGCCGTCCCCCCGGCGGTCGATTACGACGTCCTCGTCAAGGCGGTCACCGAGCAGGTCTGCCGTGAGCTCGGGATCGGAGCGGCCTGAGCGGGCGACGAATCGAACTGAAGCATCGTCCGGCGACATGGCAAGGTACACACGTGAGCGGGGGAGACCCGCCGTGGAATTATCGACAGGAGTACGAGGATGAAGGTCGGGATCATCGGTGGTGGTGGGATCGTCGGCTCGTCGGCCGGCTTCGCGC
>JBIIQL010000068.1:0-10664 GCA_044342095.1 Pirellulales bacterium | reverse complement strand
CATTGGCAAGACGGACTGCGTCGAGCCCCGATCCCGGATTGGGGAGGTCGAGCGTTCCCACCTTCCCCCACGTCTCGCCGCCGTCGGCCGATTCGCAGGTGCGGATCCTCTCGAGGGGGCCATTCTCGCGCATGTAGGCCACGAGCGAACCGTCACGTCGCTCGAGGACTGCCGGCTGGATGTTGCCGAAGCCGATGAGGGGCTGGCTCGCACGCCACGTGCGGCCACCGTCGTCGGAGAGGGCCATGAGGGAGAAGGAGTAGGTGTCGCTGTAGAGGGGGAGCACGATCCGGCCGCTCTCGAGCTGCGTCGGCTTGCAGCGCGGCTGCCACCCGAGGCGTTGGGCGAGCTTGTTGCTCAAAGAAGCTTCGATCTCCGCAAAGAACGCCTCGGCGCGCGGCCGGTCCGCAGCCGGCATCGACTCGAGCCGCTCCCTGGCCAGCTCCCGGGCCCGGTGCTGGAAGTCGTCGGGCTTGAGCCACACCACCCCCTGCCAGTCCCAGGTCGGGGCGCCGACGCCTTCATAGTCGCGCGAGGTGCGGTAATTGGTCAGCGCCGAGCCCCATTCGTTGTCGAGGATGATCGGCCAGAACAGCCACAGCTGCTTCGTGGTATCGAGAAAGAGGCAGGTGTTGCAGTCGGGGAAGCCGGGGTTGTCGGCGAGCGTGAAAGGCTCGCTCCAAGTCGCCGCCCCCTTCGCCAGCCGAGCCCCGAGGACGACGACGTCATCGGCCTTCCGCTCCCCCGCACCGCGGTACCAGGAGACGAGCAGTTGGCCGTCGGGGCATTCGATGATCCCCGGTGCATGGTTGTGGCGGTCGTTCAAGGGAAAGACGAGCTCGGCACGGTGCTGCGGAGAGTCATCGGCGACGGCGCCGATGCCCGCCCAGACAACGAGCGCGGGGAGTAGAGCGGCGGCGATGATGCGCAGGCGTGCTGCCGTCATGGTGGGATCCGGCGGAGAAAAGAAGCGGCTCAGAAGAGGTCGAGCACATCGCCGTCGGTCGCCGGGAACACGCGGCCGAGCGGATCGCGGAGCTCCGCACGTGGGGAGAGCCCGAGGGCGTGGAAGAGCGTGGCGTGGATGTCCGGAGGGGTGCAGGGGCGATCGAGAGGGAAGGCCCCGAGCCCATCGCTCGATCCATACACCTGTCCGCCGCGGATCCCACCACCGGCAAGCGCCACCGAATAGACGCCGGGATAGTGGTCGCGGCCGGCCGCGCCGTTGACGCGGGGCGTGCGGCCGAAGTCGGTGAGGACAGCGACGAGCGTCGTGGCGAGCGAACCTCGATCGGCGAGATCCTCGAGGAGCGCCGACACGCTCCGATCGAAGACGGGGAGGAGGCGGGACTTGAGCCGATTGAAGTTGTCGCCGTGGGTGTCCCACATGTCGCCGGAGGCCCCGTTGAGATCCCCCGCTGCACAACACACCTGCACGACCGGCACCCCCGCCTCCGTCAAACGCCGCGCCAGCAGCAGGCTGCGGCCACCGATGTGGGTGCCGTAGGCATCGAGGACGTGCGGAGGCTCGCGGTCGAGATCGTGGGCCTCGCGGACCGCGGAGCCGAGGAGGATGTCGCGGGCCAGAACGCGGAAGTGCTCGTGCGCGGCGAAGTCGGCCCCCATCCCCGGCGTGTGGTCGAGGTGGAAACGGAGCTCCTCCCGGCGAGCGATCCGCGCCGCGTCGATTGCACCGAACTCGAGCGTCTCGGCGCCGAGGGAGCGCGACACGCCGGCAAAGGGCTCGCCGCTGGAGGGGCGCATGATGATCGGCTCGTACTTCACTCCCAGCCAGCCGCCGTACTCGCCGGCCTGGAGGGTGTTGTTGTCGACGAGCGGGTACGGAATGCGGACGGCGGGAGGAACCCCTTCCGGGGGCGGCCGCAACTTCGACACCATCGCCGCGATCGAGGGCCAGTCGCCCGAAAGGGGAGGGATGTTGCCTACGCGCGGCGGCTTGTGGCCCGTGAGATTCCAGTACATCCCCCGGCCGTGCGCCGCGTCGTCGTGGTGGATCGAACGGATGACGGCGAGCTTCTCGGTCTGTCGTGCCAGGAGCGGAAGATGCTCGCTGAAGGCGATGCCGGGGGTGGCCGTGGAGATCGGCCGGAACTCGCCCCGGACCTCGGGCGGCGCGTCGGGCTTGGGGTCGAGCGAGTCGATGTGACTCAAGCCTCCCCACAAATAGACGATGATCAGCGACGTCGCCTTCGCAGGCGCCGCCGGCAGCGTTGCGGCCTCAGCGCGGAGCCGGAGGATCTCAGGGAGCGACAGGCCGACGAGCCCCCCCGCGCCGAGGAGGCTGCCGGAGGTGCGGAGGAGGCGCCGGCGGGAGAGCGCGTTCCCGGCATCGTGATGATGGTGATCGGCTGTGGGCATGGTCGGCTCCGGAAGCGGTCGCCAGGAGGGCGTCGCGATCCCCGCGAAGCATCCGCCCCCGTCCAAGAATAGCAGGCCGTGTATGAAGCGGCCTGCCGCTCGCGCCAAGACCGCGGCCACCCTGTCAGTAGGCCACCACGAACTGCGTCTGGATCGCCGTGCCGGTATAGCCGGCGCGGTAGGGGTAGATGAAGTTCTGGGCCGGGTTGCGGTTCATCGTCAGGGCCTCGATCGTAAACCGGGCCTGACGCGATTGCCTCACGTACCAGTTCAATCCCCCGCCGTATTCCTGACCGGTGCCGAACGGGCCGGTGACGACGCTCGATCGGGCATAGACCTCGTGGGATCTCGGGATGAAGCACCACGAGAGATAGACCTGCCCTCCTTGGTCGTACGAACTCGAGCGGTTGAACGTGCCGACGCCGTTGAAGTTGTTGAGGAGTCGGAAGTAGTACTCGACGTTGGCCGCCCAGCCGCCGTATTTGATCCCGGCATCGACGCTCGCGAGCTGGTAGAGAAACTGCCTGACCTGCGAATCGGTGCCGAGCGCTCCCACGGTCGCCAGAGGCGTGCCGTCGGAGAGTCGCACGATCGTGTCTTCGGGATTCGCGCCGACCAGCGCCAGCGGATAGGTGTTTGCGTAGACACCGCTCGTCCCCAACCGGATCACCGTCTCATCGTGGCACTCCATGTCGCCGGGGCCGATGCCGAACGCCCCGAGCGGCTCCCACCAGACATTGCCGGCGAAGGCCATCGACGTACCACGTCGAAAGACCCCGGAGGTACCGCCGTCGATCGCGTTCCACACGCCTCCCTGGTAATGGAACTCGCCGTCGAGGAGCGCCCCGGTGGCGGCCGCGCCGGGACTGTAGCCGGGGCGGAAGAACGTGTTGGCCATGCTCCGGTCGACGCCCACGGACCACGGGCTCGCGATGATCCACTCGCGCGTCCCGGGGACGTTTGTCATCCCCACGCCGACGGTCGCGGCCTCGCTGAACTTCCAGCCCGCCATGCCGACCGGCACGGCCCCCGCCCTGACGCCGACGTTCGTCGTCCCGAAGAGGGCGAAGGTATAGACGAGGTGCTCGTCGACGACATGCCCGGAGAAGGTGAGGAAGTAGCGGTCGATGTTGAAGGTGTTGATGTTGTTGATCGGCAGCGTATCGCCGGCGGCGTTCGTCCAGGAGGTGGCGCTGCGGGCGAACTCGAGCCAGCGCAGCTGCATATAGCCCCCGATCGCCAGCGCGAAGGGAAAGTCACCGCGACCGGGACGATCGCGGTAGAGGAGCAGCCCCTTGGGAGGCGCGATGTCGGTAGCCGGGATGTAGACCGGCCGGGGAATCCCGGCGAGCCGCGCCTCGACCGCGCGGTCGATCTGCTCGCGCATCCACGCTTCCTGATCCCGATCGAACGCCATCGGCGTTTCCCCGGCATCGGTCACCGCTTCGGCTTCCCCGTCGGAGAGGGGCGTCGCCGGGCCGGCGTCTTCCTCGGCGGACGCCGAGGCGCCGGCGCAGCCGGCTGCCACGATCGCGAGGGCGACCATGGACCGGCATGCCCGGGCAAAGCGCCGCAGCGACAAGGGGAAGGTTTCCTGATGGGTGGGCCGGAGCGCCCTTGCGGGGGCGTCTGTGAGGAAGGATCGACCGTGGCTCTGCCGGTTCTGGAGGTTTTGAGGCCTGCGACGGGATCGCCGGCTCCGTCGAACCGACAGATTCGGCAGCGGGCGGGCTCCTGGTAATCTGGAGAACCCGGGGGTCGCGTGAGAGGAGAGGCGCCATGACGACATTTTCCGCGGCGGTCCTCCTCTTCTTCGTGATGGACCCGCTCGGCAACATCCCCCTCTTTCTCTCAGCGCTGACGCCGGTCGAGCCGACGCGTCGGTTTCGCGTCGCAGCGCGGGAACTCCTCATCGCCTTCGGCGTCCTCATCCTCTTCCTCTTCGCCGGCCGCTCGATCCTGCGGACACTCGGGATCTCGGAGCCGGCGCTGACGATCGCTGGAGGGATCGTCCTGTTCCTCATCGCGCTGAAGATGGTGTTCCCCGGCAGCCATGGGCCGCTCGGCGAGGAGAACGACGGCGAGCCGCTCGTCGTGCCGCTGGCGATCCCCTATGTGGCAGGCCCGTCGGCGCTGGCGACGGTACTCCTCCTCTCCAGCCAGGCGCCGGAGCGGCGGGCCGACTGGTTCGTCGCGATCACGGTCGCCTGGGGAGCCTCGGCGGCGATTCTCTTGGCCGGCTCGAGGCTCGCGCTCCTCCTCGGCGCGCGAGGCCTGACGGCGATCGAGCGGCTGATGGGAATGGTGCTCGTCGCCTCGGCGGTGCAGATGGTGCTCGACGGCGTCGCGGCGGTCAGTCGAGGGGCGCACTGAACGACGCCGACTCCACGGCCGCCTCCTCGTCGTCGGTGTCCGGAGCGCTTTCCTCAGCCTCGGCAACCTCCGTTTGGGCATCGGCGTTCCGGCTTGTCGGAACCTGGGCTCCCACGGCGTCGTCCGGCTCTTCCGTCTCCTCCCCGGTTGGCATCCTTCCTGCGACGTGACCGGCGACGACCGCGCCGGCATAGATCGGCAGGCCGATCGTCATCCCCACGACCTGTCCCGCCGCCCCGCCGAGATACGTGCCGTAGGCCGGATAAAGGATGCGGTGACCTTCGGCGACGAGGGCTTCGTCGTGGCGTTGCTCGGCATACGCCAACGCGTCGCCGGTGGCGATCGCCTCGGGGTAGAGTTGGGTGATCGGCAGGCCGAAAGCGACGGCGTAGAGGCCGGGCCACTCGCGGCGGGCAAAATCCTTGGCGTGCCCCCCTTCGTGGATCGCGATCGCCGGAACGTCGCTGTAAAGATGGATCGTGGCGGTCCAGGGGTTGTAGTGGTCGCCGCCGAGGAGCCTGCCCGGGAAGACAGCCTCGGCCGCCACCGAGAGCGTCCCGATCGTGTAGCGGAGCGGCCAGCCGACGGTCCGGTTCGTCCGCAGCCGCCGCCAATCCTCGAGCGGGGCATACTGGTTGATCCGCACCTTGACGTGCTCGAGGTCGTTGTCGGCGAGGTACTCGGCGATCGTGCCTTCGGTGGTGGCCGAGATGCGGTGGTTCTCGACACGACGATCCCAGAGAATGATCTTCGAGGGGATGCCGAGCACCCATCCGGCGGCATCGAGCACCTTCCGCGGCTTGCCTCTTTCGATCGGGGCCCGACGGGTAAGCGTCACCAGTTCCGGCGCCGTGATCGGGCGATCGACGACGATCTCACGTGGTGCGAGGCAGCGGTCGCACACCCGGCAAGAGGCGAGGGCAAGGGACAGGACGGCGAAGAGCAGGACTCGAACCCGGGCCGGGATGGGATGGCGGCGCACGACGGAGCACCTCTGGCGGGGAGGAGAGCCGGGACTGACTGCCCCTCCATAGCCATGGCGGCGAGGTCGCGGCAAGGTGAAAGCCGCAGTCGTGTTCGCGGCGAGCCACGCAGATTACCTCTCCCACCCCGTCGCACGGGGCGGCCCCCGGCCACCGACGTCAGTCGTTCGTCCACCGGCACTCGTAGACGGTGCCCGGATCGGGCTTGATGACCGACCAGCCGATGAGCGTGCCGTAGGGATGGTCGATCGTGTAGCGCGCGGAGAGCGGCTCGGAGGCGTCGGGCTCGTCGCGTGGATGCCGGAGGAGATTGTAGGTGTGGTAGGGATGATCCTCGGGGAAGAGCATCCACACCGTCAGCAGATCGGTGGGATGCTCGAGCAGGAACGGCATCCTCCCAGGCAGGAGCTTCGGGAAGCGGACGTGCGTTGCCAGTTCGATCGTCACCGGCACCCCGCGCGGCGCGGAGGCGAGATCGCAGGTGAGCTCGAAGCGGGCGAACTTCTCGCCGTTGATCTCCTCGAATCCCCGTCGGACGGAGATCTGGGGCTGATTTCGCGGCTGCCGGTAGTCGAGCTCCCTGACCACGTTGGCGGTCCGCAGAGTGATCGAAGGATCGCGTGCCCCCTCCGGGATACGGAGCGTCAGGCGGTCGCGCATCTGCACCACCCCCTGCCCGTCGCGCCCCCCCTGGCCGACCCAGGTCTTCCGCAGATCGATGATCCGGCTCCGCGAGAGCACGTCGATGTCGCCGATGTGGGCCGGGGCGAGTTCGTCGGCTTCGGTGACAGGGATCGGACGCCAGTCGCGGAGCGGATCGTTTTCGACCAGATCGAGGACCAGACGAATGTCGGGATCCCCTTTGGCGATCGAATTGATGACGCTCGTCAGCATCCGATCATGACGGTGCATCTGCCAGAAGCGGATCGGCAACCAAACGAGGAACAGCAGCCCGAGGGCGAGATAGATCCAGCTCGGCCAATCGCGGAAGTCGAGGAGCGTCGACCACACCTTGCGACGGCTCGAGCGTCGCAGGGTCGTCGCCAGGACGGCCTGCGGGTTGGTGCCACGGGTGCGGGCGGTGCCGGAGTGCCCGGCGGGGGAAGGATTCCCGACATCCGCGCCGCCATCCGCGGAGCGTTCAGGAACATCCGAGATTCCAGCGACGGCTGGGCTGGAGCCGGCGGTCAGCTCGCCGCGCACCGCATGATCGCCCGGCAGCGGCAGCCAAACGGGCCCCTCGTGGACCGGGCTCTCCCCGTTCACCGCCATCCGCCGGTGAATGCTCCGGGCGACCTCGTAGCCGTGGCCGACGAGCGTGTTGACCTCGAGATCAGAGAAGCGGTCGAGGTCGGTGCGGATCGACGACACCTCGGCCTGGAGCACGGGGTGAAGGGCGTGGGGATCCTCCTCGAGCGGCACGACCCTCGTGATCGGAACGAAGTGGAAGCCGTTCTGATCGCCGAAGTTCTCCCGCTCGAGTTGCCAGACGCGATCCCAAAGGATGTCGGTGGCACGGATCGACTGCGCGAGAAACCCGAGCGACGTGTCGCCGAGGATCTGGAACGGCTTGCCGGCGTCGCTGACGAACACCCGGGAGAGCGGGCTTCCGCGAACCTGCTGGAGCCAGCGGAAGGCGCGGATTCCCAGATTGTCGTAGACGCCGCCGTCGGTGAACGACTCGGTGGGAAAGTGGCCATCGCGGACGCCGAGGTCGGCGGCAGTGATCTCGACGGGGGGAAAGAAGCCCGGGAACGCGCTCGACGCCCCGACCACCTTGGCGATCGACGCGGTCCAACCGGGAACGTGGTGAAACGGGTCGTCGCCGTCGAGGTCGCGCTTTTGGATGTGGAGGCCGTCACGGTTGAAGACCGAGAGGACGCCGTCACTGACGTTCGTGGCGAGGATGTGGAGCCCCGGGCTCTTGGGCAGTTCGAACAGCCGGCGGTCGCCGTAAAGGAACTCCCGGTAGTGCCGCTCGAGGAGCGAGTTGGGAGCGAGGTGCGCGGCGGGCCAGCCGGTGAGCCGCGCGGCATAACGGAGGGGGAAGAGGAGCGGCAAACGGCGGACGATGTGATTGCGAACGTCGAACTGGACGAACCGGATCACCTCGGCGGCGGCCTCAGCGAACTCCTCATCGCTGCCGTTGTAGCGATCCCAATTGAGGACGAGGTGTGCGGCGACGATGCTCCCGCCGGAGACGGCGGCGATGTCGGCGACCAGCGGAAGTGCGCCGCTGTCGCGGAGGTAGCGGATCACCCCGAGGTGGTAGAGGGTTGCCCGGAAGCCGCCGCCGGAGAGGGCCAGACCGATGGAGGGCATGGGGAAGCCGGTCTGGAACAGGACGAAGCCGGGCGCAGGAAGACGGCACGTGCCGCCACAGGTCGATTATTCACTCCCCTTCCTGGCAGGCAAGTTTTGCCGGGTGGAACGATCGTGCCGGGTCGGAACCGATCCGATCGGAGGGCTGGCCCCCCGCCGGGGATCCCGCGATGCTTTCGCACCTCGCTTGGTCCCGACTTCGGCGATTGCTACGTTCACGCATCCCTTAAAAGGCCGCCCGGAGCCAGACCGTGACCACCCCCGCCCCGTCCGACCCAGGTGTTTCCTTCGCCGCCGGAGCATCGCTTCCGAAGCGTGGTCGGCCGATTCTCCGGATCCTCACCTGGCTGCTCCTCGGCTTCCTTGCGCTGCTGACCGTCGCCGGCATCGGGATCGCCGCCGGTTGGGTCTATTACCACCCGGCCTTTGAGGTCGAGAAGGGGATCGTGTACGGCGTGCGGCGAGGAAAAGACCTGACGTTCGACGTCGTCCGCCCCGCCAAGCCGAACGGCCTGGGGATCGTCTACTTCACCAGCGGCGGCTGGCGCTCCGGCGGACCCGGTGACTTCAACCCGGTGATCCTCGCCCCGCTTCTCCGTCGGGGCTACACGATCTTCCCGGTCTATCACGTCTCCCAGCCCGAGGCGACGATTCCCGAGATCGTCGCCGACTCGCATCGTGCCATCCGATTCATCCGCACCCACGCGGCGGACTACGCGGTCGATCCCGACCGGCTCGGCCTCACCGGCGGCTCGGCCGGCGGCCACCTCGCCCTCATGATCGCTACCACCGGTGGCCCCGGCGATGCGGCGGCTCCGGACGAGATCGATCGGGCGAGCAGCGCCGTGCAGGCAGTGGCGATCTTCTATCCCGTCACCGACTTCCTCGACCTCGGCAACTCGACGGAAAATCCGCGGAACGGCGGCCCCCCGCTCAGCTTCCGCAAGGCTCTCAACCAGGATCCCGTCGACATGACGACCTGGCCGGAGACGGGCCGGGAACTCTCCCCGCTCCATCGCCTCTCGGGGAAACTTCCGCCGACGCTCATCTACCACGGCGATGCCGACCGGCTCGTCCCCCTCGATCAATCCGAGCGATTCCGCGCGAAGGCGCAGGAACAGGGGCACGAAGTGTCGCTCGTCGTCCACCGCGGTGGCGACCACGGCTGGCCGACGATGCTCCTCGACCTGATTCAGTTCGGGAGTTGGTTCGACCGCCACCTCCGCGGCGGGAGGTGAACGTCGTTGCGTCGGCCGGTGCGGAGCTCGTGTCGCGATTCAGCGCTTCGGCTTGAGGCGCCGATCGAAAAACTCGAACAGCGCGGCGTCGGCCTTCTCCGCGTCGGCGCCCTTGAAGCCGTGGCCGGCGCCTTGGAGCGTGAGCAACTCGGCCTCGACCGTCGCCCCTTTGAGCTTGTCGATGAGCCACTCCGCCTGCTCGTGGGCGACATAGGCATCCTCCGTCCCGTGGATGCACAGCGTCGGCGCGGCGTCCGGCGTCACCCAGGCGAGCGGACTCCCCTGGATGTGGAGATCGCGGTGGGTGTCGAGATTCCCACCGAACCACAGCGGCAACACCTCGTGGGCATCGACGCTCTTGCCGTACGACTTCGTGAAATCACTCGGCCCGTAGACGTTGACGACGCAGGCGACGGCGCTCGACTGGCCGGGGTTTCCCCCGTCTCCCTCGAAGCGCGGTACATGGGACGTGACCCCGAGGAACTGGGCGAGATGGCCGCCGGCCGAGCCGCCGGTGACGCCGATCCGGTCGGGATCGACTGAATAGTCGGCGGCATGGGCCCGCAGCCAACGCACGGCCGCCTTCGTGTCGTGGACGGCGGCCGGGAAGCGATGCTTCGGCGCCAGCCGGTAGGAGATCGTCGCCGCCACATAGCCGCGCTCGGCGAGGCGGACACAAAGTTGATCGTAGCCGTCGCGCGTCCCGGCCCGGAATCCTCCGCCGTGAATGCAGATCACCGCCGGAAACGGCTCTTCGCCCGCCTTCGGACGGGCAAGATTGAGCTTCAGGGACTCCCCGCCAGGGGTCGAATACTCGATTCCCTCCGCCCAAATCACCGTGTCGGGCACCGTCGGCGCCGCACGGGCGGCCCCGGCGAGGACCACCGCCGCGAGGATCGCCACGAGCAGCGGGCGGAGGAACAAACGCCCGCAAAGCACCCGGGCAGCCGTCGAAATCATCAGCATCATGCCTTCGCTCCTGATTCGGTGTCCTGACTCGGGGGCCACACGGGGAGGAGTTTCATCGCCACCCAGAGCAGGAGCATCGGCATCGCCAGCACCGTCGCCGCGGCGAGCAGTCCCTCGCGGCCGAACCAGGTCACCGGATAGTCGACAAACCCCCGAAAGCTCTTCGAGAACAACTGCCCGCCGACGACGACGTTCCACCGCATCGCCGCAACCTGCACGAGGACGAGCACGGCCGCGACACCGGTGCAGGCACGGCGGAAGCCCGTGCTCGCGAAGCGGGTGAAGGCGGGGATCGGGAGGATGAGCAGCGGCAGAAGCGCGCCGATGAACATCTGGAGCGTGAGATAGGAGAACCGCAGCTTCGTGACGAGAAGTTCGCGGATCACGTGCCACTCCTCTT